>CAYOAK010000001.1:0-678 GCA_964401925.1 uncultured Bdellovibrionales bacterium
CCTGACGTTCACCGGTTCTGGCAGCCTGCATTACGACGAGTCACTAGGGGGCCAAACGCTCACCGGCATGACTTACCGCCTGCGCGATAAGATTCAGTATTACAATTGAGGCACTAATCGGTTTAAGGGGAAAACAAATGAGAAAGACAATCATACTTGGAGCATTCTTGCTGTTAGCCGCGGTGCCAACAGCGCGAGCGGAAGAGGAGGCAGCTGTGGAGCCGCACCTGTTCGATGACTTCAACGCCAACGGGGTCAGCGACTCCATCGATGCGGAACAAGCAAATGGAAACGAAGCCCCATCGCGCGAGGTTGATGACGCGGACCAGTCCGACAACACCCGCGGACTGGAAACTGAGGCGACGACGAACGGCTGAGCGAATTGGCTCGGATTAGGCGCAGAGGCTCTATCGAGAGTCCTCTGCGAATGTTTCCTTCCCGGCACCACAACTGATTGTTGGGGTGTACCTTTTGAGGTTGGGGCCGGGCCGGGGAAGGGAACAGTTGGGGTGTACCTTGTCCCAGGACCGGCGCGGAGAGAAGTCGGTTCCTCGAAAGGAACTCATCCGGCGCGCGCTTATCTGTGCCGGACAGCCGGCTCAAACTTCTCGTCGAGCGTTCCGAACCAGCGCTCGTAGGGAAGATGAAAAGAGAGCATGTGAAGTAGGAAGGGCAGGA
>CAYOAK010000001.1:688-34322 GCA_964401925.1 uncultured Bdellovibrionales bacterium
AGCCTCGGCGGCCTTTCGCTGGGGTGGAGACGGTCTTTCTCATATCCGATAAGTAGCTGAGGTAACTCTAGTTTTCCAGGGCGCTCTCATATTCCGTTTTCCATGTGCGTCAGAATCTAAAGGTTGGTGAGCGGCCGTCCGAACCTCACACTACGAGTTTCTCCGACTCGCTGGGGGTATTTATGGTTCGTAAAGCTGTTCTTGTATTAACATTTCTTCTTTTATCAGCACCCGCTTTCGCAGACATTACCTGCGAGCCAGGCCAGACAAACACGAGCTTTGGCGACGGCAACAACGTCTCCGAGGTTTGCGTCGATAGCTCCGAGATGGCGCCTCCCGACGCACCGGTGTTCGTCGAGGGTGAGGAAGACCCAACAAACTACGATTGATCCGTAAGGATCCGTCAATGACGGAGCGGCACCGGCAATTCCGGGCTTGTGCTGCTTCCTGCAATTCGCTCCGAGGCCGGCTATGCGACGTTCGATCGGCACACATTCAGAAAAGGGCTTCTCAGTACTTGAGGTCATGGTCTCTGTCGCCATGCTCTCGGTATTAAGTGGGATGGCGCTCTTTCAGATGAAGGATACCATCAAACCGGCCCAAAACGCCGCGTCGCAAATTGTTGCGGAAGTAAAGCAGGCACGCGCAAAGGCGCTCGCAACAACATATGCGTATCGACTGCGCGCCACTTCCAGCACGCAAATCGTCGCCGAATACGCTACCAATTGCAGCGCTGCAGCATTTACGGCCGACAGCGCACTGACCCTAAATCTGCCCAAAGGCGTTACGATGTCGAGCACCGCCTGGACAGTCTGCTTTAGCTCCCGCGGAACATCCACTACCAGCGCGAACATTACGGTCACTGACTCCCAGATGTCGCGCACGGTTCAAATTGCCATGGGCGGGGGTGTGCAGATCACATGAGACAGCAGCGTGGATTCACTCTTCTCGAAGTTATGGTGTCGATCGGCATCTTCGGCATCATCTCGGGAATGATGGCCACATCGTTCGTTACGATGATCCGCAATAACTACGAGAACGAGGTCCGTACCGGTGCATATCAAGCGGCCCAGCAAGTCCTAGACACTCTCCGCCAAGCGGATCCGAGCTCCATCCCCACGAGCGGTAACAGCGGACCTCAGAACATCACGATTGGAAATCGCACCTACAGCGCCACGACATACTACTGTGAGGTCGCCTCACAGTGCGCTAGCGCAAGCATCCGCGGGCTGCGGGTGGCAGTAACATTCAGAAGCAAGCAGAGGTATTCCGTTGGAACGGTATTCTCCCAGCTGCAGTAAGCCGGATATCTTTGCCGGAGAGCGGGGCTTCACCCTGCTTGAGCTCGTTGTTTCCAGTGGCCTCGGTCTTTTGATGCTCGGGTTAATAGCGAGCACCTCTGTGCTTAACCGCAATACCTTCAAACGTGACCTAGTCCGGACTCGAACAAATGAAACGATCCGCGGACCCATGGATGTCATCGGCGCAGATGTTCGGCTTGGCGGTGAGAATTTCGCAGGCACATTTCCTGCGATACAGCTGAACGACAGCGGAACCCTCGACACGCTTATCATCCGTCGCAACCTTCTCAGTGAGGTACTGCCCCTTTGCACCGCGCTCGTAGGCGGGACGAATACGAACGCATATTTCGCCATCCCCGGCACAGTGGCGGGTTGCACTTTCTCAGGGCAGACCTCCAACTATAACGCCTGGCGCGCATACCGCCTAGCAAACGGAGGAACCGTCGACGCGTTCATTTGGGACAGCTCTGCAAAGCTAGGTGAATTCTTCCAATACGACGCAGAAGTGAATGGCGGAACAAATTATCAGATCCATCGAGTTGGCACCTGGTCAAGAAATTACCCCACAGCATCCACGGCCGTGTATGTCATGGAGGAGTTTCGATTTCAGCCAGGCGCCGGCAATACCCTACAGTTAGTTACAAACCAGAACTTTGCCTCACCCGGCACTGTCGCATTTAACGTAATCGCTTTTAACATCAACGTTACGCTGAACACGGGCGCAGTTCAGACTTCGTTTCCTGCGACAAGCGACTGGACCACCATCCGGCTCATCAGCGCTAGCATTACCGCGCGCGAACGGCTTGGCGGCACCGACTATACACGCACTCTTGCTGGAAACTATTTTCCACGAAACGTGCTTTCGAAGTGATGGAGAAGGTTATGAAACAACGCACACTCTGTTTCGCGTCTCCGCATTCGGAACGAGGGATTGTTCTCGTTTCCACACTACTTTTACTCGTTACATTTCTCGCTCTTTTCGGCGCTTATCAGCTCTCGTCGAATCTCGACACTGCGACAACTAAATACTCCAAAGACACCGCAACGGGCTTCTACGCCGCCGAAGCTGGGCTGAATTTGCGGGCTGAAACAATTCGCCAAGTATTTGTCGGTTTCAACCGCCCAACGGGCACTTCGCCAACCTCAACGAGCCCGTGCGTCGGCGGAAATCAGGGCACCCTAGACTTTCAGTGCACGACAATTACGCAGAACAACCGCAACGTGAAATCCTACGTTGTGGAAGAGCCGGGCAACCCGATATTGCTGACGATCCCTCCCGGCGAACGTTACCAGAACCTAACAGCGCAAGAGTACCGTTACACGGCTAAAGCGAATGCCGTCGACTCACAAAATGATACAGAGGCGCAGCTCGAGCTACGCTTTAAAACCCGGCTTGTCCCACTTTTCCAATTCGCTGCTTTTTACAACAAGGACCTGGAGATCCTTCCAGGACCCGTGATGACGCTTTCCGGACCGGTGCATACGAACGGTGATCTTTGGCTCTATTCGAATAGTGCGACGCTCAGCATCGCGGGACAGGTCACCTCAGCCGGCACGAATGGAATTTATCACGGCCGGAAGGATGGCTCGGTCACGCCGAGTTGCAATAATAATCCTGTACGCGTGATGGATCCAAATGCGTACCGAAATCTCATCAACAGTTGTCCCTCGAGAACATTGGCGACAAACGCAGACCTGGCCCCGTTTAACGGAATGATCCAGCATCACGTACAGTCGCTCGTGGTGCCCGGACCCGAGGTGTTCAATTCGACTCCGGGATCGGTCTATTGGGACCACGCAGATATTCGCCTTGCGCTCGCTATGACAGCGGCCGACGCCATAAATCGAATAGAGGTGCGTAACCAGGACGACTCCTACAACGCGGCTCACACCGTTCAACTGAACGCCTGTACGGGTAGTGTCAGTGGGCGCGCAGTAAACCCCAGTCAGTTTCAGAATTACCGGGAGAACAAGACTGTGCGCTTGCTGGATGTAGACCTCCAGGCGCTCTTCAATTGCCTGCGGAACAACAACTGGTTCGGAACAGGAAAGTCCCTTGCGGATGCAACGGACGGCGGGATCGTCATGCACCTGACCGTCAAAGGTCCGAATGCAGCAAGTGCTGCGAACAGCTATGGAGTGCGCGTGCGGAATGCCGCCACCTTGCAGTCAAACGTGGGCGGTGCCCCAGTTGTCAAGGGCTTAACAATTGTCTCCGACCAGGCCGCGTACGTGATGGGGAACTTCAACTCCGTCAACAAGATCCCCGCTGCGGTAATGGCTGATTCACTCAATGTGCTTTCAAACGCGTGGCTCGACTCTGAGGCTCCGGCGGGCTCGACTGCGTCGGCTACAATCGGACTGCGGGTTGCGTCGAGCACCACTATCAACACGGCGTTTCTTGCAGGCACTGATACCACCGGCGGCGCTGAAGGAAGCCCGGGAATTGGTGGCGCATACAACGGGGGTCTTGAAAACTACCCGCGCTTCCATGAGAACTGGTCCGGTCGTACGATGACCTACCGCGGCTCCTTCGTGAGCCTCGGGCGTCCAGCGCACGTAAACGGCGCATGGAGCGCCCAATCCTACAGCCCACCGAATCGGGACTGGAACTACGACACCTCGTTCAACAACGCGGCAAACCTTCCTCCGATCACCCCTCGCTTCGTGTACCTGAAGCAGGAGCTCTTCGTTCGAGACTTCGAACAGTAGACCAGCGCACCCTGGCGCAAACGTTTGCGCCAGGGAGGCCGCCTCCCACCATGTTGTCCCAGCCCCAGCTTGTTGCCATGTACCTCTCGATCCGGAGGGCTGGTTCCCGCACAAGCTCGGTGAGGATCCACTGAGGCCGAGTCGAGTTGGGGTGTACCGCCGCCCTAACCTTGTCGACTCGAAAAGTTGGGGTGTACCAGAGGGAGATGGGGAGCCTCGGGCCGAGGGAAAGAATTTCCGTGTTTGTTTGTCGGATTTGAGTTGGGGTGTACCAAGGGGAGAGGGGGCTCGGAGTAGGAGGTTGCAGTTAAGGTACTGCTGTTTTTGGTCGACTCAAGGTGACGGCTTTCGCGTATAAACTGAGTTCAGATCACCCCGTGCCATTTACTGAAACCGAACGGAATGAGAGCGCTGAGAAGCGGCAAGCTTCGGCGCAGAGTGTCGTTTACGAAGGGCTCAGTGTCCGTTTGATACCGGCGCCGTTGGTCAAGCGCGTTCTCGCATTTGCAATCGATCTGGGGATTATCAGCACGATTTTTTATGTGCTGCTCGTTGGGTTTGGATTCTTGCTCGGGGTGCTTGGACTTTCGAGCGGGATATTCGCTGCAGGGAAGAAGGGCGGTCCGGATCTCAGCTGGATCACGGGCATCATGCTGATCGTTGTAGTGGTGATCGGGCTGCTCGTCATTCTTTCCGTCTACGATTTCTATTTCATTCGCCATGAATACAAGTCCGGTTCGACTCCTGGGAAGCGGCTGTTCGGATTGCGGGTTGTGTCGATCGACGGCGGGCGGCTTTCACTTTCTCAGTGCGTCATCAGAGATCTGATTCGTTACGTCGACACGCTGCTCGTGCTGCCCGGGCTCATCTGCGTTCTGCTTTCGAAGGAGAATCGGCGGATCGGTGATTTCGCGGCTGGCACCATGGTGGTGCACTCGCGTGAGCGTGAGGAGAGTGCAAACTTCGTTTACATTAAGCGCGCCGAGTATCAGCTGCTTTGCGATGCGCTGAAGCCGCCGGTCGTGCCCGAGGAGACGTGCCGGAAGTATCTTGAGTTCGCATACGGGCGCTATCTTTCAATGCAGCGCTCAGGCGCCGAAGCTGATGCGCAGTACCTGCAGATTGCGCGTGAGTTTCTGCCCGAGGCCGTCAAGCGCAATGTCGAAGGACAAACGCTGATGCTCTTCTTCGCCGAGCACTGTTCTCAGTTAATCAATCATGGCCGTTAGACACCGCTAAAAGGAGAGAAGCGATATGGATCAGGTTTCCACGAATGGTTTGGAAGGTTTTAAGATCGAACCGGGCGCTGCGGCGCGTTATGAACCCGCGGGCTTCTGGCGGCGATTTCTTGCCGTGCTCATCGACGGACTAATCCTGCAGCTCGTTACTATTCCGCTCACGATCGGTGTCCACATGGTCACCGGCGCGGACTTTATCGACAAACCGGGGGAGGTCAATTGGACTGTGGTCATTGCGAAGCAGCTCATCTATTTCGCCTGCACCTTCGTTTATTTCGGCTGGTTCTACCGCAATAAGGGTGCCACACCGGGAAAGATGGTTCTCGATCTTCGCGTCGTCAACAGCAAAACCGGAGAGAACCTCGGTTACGGGCGCACCTTCTACCGCGAAGTTGTCGGAAAGATCGTCTCTTCGATCATCCTTTGCATCGGATTCATTATGGCCGGCTTTCGTAAGGATAAACGCGCACTGCATGATATGATGTGCGGCACGCGGGTCTTCCGCAAGATCGGGTAAGAGCCTCTTAACTTCAAACGCCCAAGCCTCTATGAGCGAACCGGCCGCGCAGCGGCTTCAGGAGATTCAGCTCGCAGTGGATCGTGAGCTGCAAACCATCGAGCGGACCGCACGTGCGGGCGCGCCGATTCGCCTTGAGAATGTCTTCTCGCTGCTGCGCACCTACGAGCATTTCGCGGGCATTCTCTACCGTCTCCGCAGTGCCCACGAGCCCGAGCATCCGACGCGAGTCATGGCGGAGGACCTCTTCGCAAATCTTTCGCACGAGCTGATTACAAGAAAGCACGCCCCGCGCGAGAGCGGCGGCTACGCGCGGTGGCTGGTTCGCTACCGCGAGATCTGGCGGAGAGAGTTCGGATTATTTTTCTTCACGCTCGCGCTCTTTCTCGGGAGCGGAATTATCGGCTGGAACGTGGCCGCAAACATGCCCGCTTATGCCGCAGTGATCCTCCCGCAGCAGGGACTCGAGAACATTCTCGATAAGAATCCGTGGTTCGCCCAGATTCAGGAGTCTCCTTTTCTCGATGGGTTGACCATCGCGTGGAATAACATCCGCGTCTGCTTTAATTGCTTTCTGCTCGGTGCTTTGTGCGGACTCGGGGGGCTCATGGTTCTGTGCTTCAACGGCGTGCACATCGGCGCCGCTCTCGGCTTCTGTTATGCAAACGGCTTCCAGGATCAGCTCGCGACTTTCATTATCGCCCACGGAGTGCTCGAGATATCGGTCATCGTGGCCTCTGCATTTGCGAGCCTGCTGATGGGACGCGTGTTCTTCATGCGGCCATACCGGTTGTTCGGAGTGAGGATGCGGCGTGCGGCGTCGGAGGCGGGCATTGTGGTTTCGGGCATTCTCCCTTGGTTGATTCTCGCTGCCTGTCTCGAGGTCTTTGTCAGTCCGTGGGACTACCTCGACGTGAAGGCGCGAATCGCCGTCGGGCTCATCGCAGGACTCCTCTTCTGGGGCTGGACCTTTAAGGGCCCGTTGCGAAATGGCCGTCTCGGCCATTTTCGGGCCTCGCGCTCGGAGAGCGCGACAAACAAAGAGGGCAGCGTTCGAATAAGCACCTGATCCGTCGATGAACGATGTGAGAAATTATTGGCAAAATCGAGTCCTCGAGTAGATTATCTCCCATTGCGCGAACCTCCCAAAACACATTCGTTTTTCGACAGACCCTTTAAACGCAGTCCCGTCAGAGACTCGTAGAGATCCGCAGCCGCAGATACACCTGCTCCACGGCGCTCATCCAAAACTCCTCCGAGACGCGAATCGCCGCTCCGCCCAAAGAGGAGACCTTCGCGCTAAAGCTCTTGAACTGTTCTGTCAGCCAATACGTATAGAGCAATCGCGCATACTCGTCTTCGGTGAGCGCCGAATCCGCGAGCTTCGCGATCGCGCTCGTCAGGTCGTAGTTGCGATCAATCAGCCCGACCAGAGCGACGAGATGCTTTCGCGATAAAGAAGGAACCGTCGAAAGAATCGACTCCTGCACTGAGGGGTATGAAAGATCGGAGAGAATCAGAACGATACTCCGCTGACCCGCCTGCACCGCCACAGCTTCGTTCAACAACCGGAAGTTTGTCGCCTCTTCGCGAGCCTTCAGTGCCGGATCTCCGCGCACAAGCGGCGCGAGCGACTCCATTCTTCGTGCGTGCGGTATGCTTAGATGAATCTCATCCGAGAATGCATAAAAGCTGACTCGATCCTGCGCGCGCAGCGCCTGTTGAGCCAGATGCAGGCAGGCCGAAAGATAAAAATCAACCTTTCTTGAACGCGCGAGGTCACCGCACATTGCCCTTCCAAGGTCGAGAGCGAGCACCAGATGATGGCTCTGAAAGCTGTCATACACCCGCGTCATGAGCTGACCGAACTTCGCTGTCTTTTTCTGGTCGATGTGGCGGATCGAATCCGGATACTGGTAGCGACGCACGGTATAGAACTGATCGGCCGTTCTGTTTCGAATGAGCAGCCGCGAGCCTTGCTGCAACAAACGCTGACTCATCGCGATTTCAGTGAAAAGCGGTGCAGGCACAGCTCGCATGGAAGGAACGATCCGAAGCTCAACCGGATCGATCTCTGCACTCGCGGTTCGAAACCAGAATCCGAGCGGCGAAGAGCAGAGCAGGGTGATGCTCTTGAAGCTGAGCGAGCCGAGCGAATCCGCGGTTCCTTTGACGGCGCCCTTCGGCGGACTGCCCGTCAGCGCAATCCTTTCAGAGGTCCAGTAGATCAATCGGCTCGGCGGCACGATAGCTTCCAACCTCGAAAGATGGCCGGAGGACTGAGACTTCACCGTCAGCTCGAACGGAAAGCTCGAGCCCAGCTCGACTTTCGGCGGCACGGAAATCTGCCCTGTGAACGGGCGCTCTTCTGGGATGCGCGGAAAGTCGGAGAACAATAGCACTCCGAGCACCGCCATCGCTCCGACATAGACCGGCAAAAGTGCCCCAAATACAATCGAGCCGATGCCGATCACTTGCACGATCCCCAGCAGCGCAAAGAAACGCATCGTCAAAGCCGACTGTGGGGAGCTGCTGCTGCGCATTACTGTGGAAACGGCGCGTTTTTCGTTATTTCTGCAATCACATCATCCTCGGTGACACCGGAGATCTGCGCATCGGGACTGAGACGAATACGGTGCCGGAACGTCGGAGCGAGCAGCTTCTTGATGTCATCGGGAATGACAAAAGCCCGGTTCTCAAGGAGCGCAAGAATGCGTGCTGCGCGAACGATCGCAATGCCCCCCCGGGCGCTGCTTCCCCAGCGAAGCATCGGATGCTTCCTCGTCAGCGCCAGTATCTGCGAGACATACTTGAGCAAGCTATCATCAACGCGCACTCCCTGAATCTCACGATCGACGGCCGCTCGATCCACGGGCTGTGCCTGAATATCGTTGAACGGAGGAGGAAGATCGCCCCGAATGATACCCGCCAGAAGTTGGGTTTCCTCTTCCGGCGAGAGATGCGTCAGCACGACCTTGAACAGAAAACGATCGAGCTGAGCCTCGGGGAGGGGAAACGTACCCTCGAGGTCCTGCGGATTCTGCGTGGCGACGACAAAAAAATCAGCGCTCAACGGAAAGGTCTCGCCTTCGGCCGTGATCTGCCGCTCCTCCATCGCCTCGAGCAGAGCCGACTGTGTGCGCGGCGGAGTGCGGTTGATCTCATCGGCGAGAATGAAATCCGAGAAGAGCGGACCGGCGATAAAATTGAACGCCTGACTCGCCGGCGAGAACATATGCGCGCCGATGATATCTGCCGGAAGCATATCGCTCGTAAACTGAATCCGGCTGAACGACTTCGAAAGCAGCTTCGCAAAGAGCTTCGCAGTCATTGTCTTTCCGGTTCCGGGAGGACCTTCGATCAAGAGGTGGCCGCGGGCGAAGTAGGCAAGGAGAAAGTATTCCATCAACGCCTTGTTCCCGAAGAGATAGCGCTGATCGATCACTCGCCGAATCTGATTGAAGACGTCTGCACAGTAAGACATTAGATTTTTCCCTGTTCTCTCAATAAATCCCGGTGCAGCTGGATCAACCGCGAAGCACTCGCAAGCTCACCGTCTCGTCCATCATTGTTACCGGCCATCTGCCCAATGCGCTTTGCAGCGTCTGGAAAGAGCTTTTGCATGAACTGCACTTGGCTTCCAATGCCCTGGCTCGCTCCGCCGTAGCGCGTGATGAATCCCTGAAGAATCAAACTATTCGTCTCGTGCATGCTGCCTGATTCGCTTCGTTTCGTGCGAGCCCGGGTTGCAGCGGCAGTGCTGAAACCGAAGTCGGTGTGGCCGAACAGGAAAAACAAAATCACGCCGACAATCATTCCCGCTATCGGCAGGGTAAACGCCGGCTGCATCAATAGGTCCGCGAGCGTTTTGTCGGTGAAAAAATGCCGATACTCGTCCAAGGCAATCCGAGGATACTCGCGCACGAGGGCGAGAGTCGCCGCGGCATTATCTGCCCGGCGGATCAGGGCATTCGAGAACGGTGGAAATCCGAGCAACGCGATAATCCGCCCTTTTCCAAGCTGCTTCTGCTTCAGGAAGCAATCGAGCGTCGGAGCACCGACCGAGCACGCCGATTGATCGAAAACGACATTCGAATAGAAATCGTAAGGGCGGTCCGCCTCAAAGATCCAACGGGAATCTGCCGGCTTGATCCGGGTCACCGAACCGTTCTCGAAGTTCGGGTACGTTTTAATCTTCAGTGCAAAATCTGCCGTGCTCAAAAGCTTCTCAACCATTCTCACTTCCTTCTCCTCGGTGAAGGAAAGAACGATGTTTCCGCCCTTATGAACGTAGCCGACGAGAATCGATGTCTCGCGTGCGGAGAGCGGAAGCGCGGGACCAAGGATCAGGAGTGCGTGGCGATCCGCAAGCTGATCTTCAGTAAACACGGCAACACGCTGCAGCGCTGCCGACTCGTCTTGGGCTAGGTTCATCAGCCGGTAAAGAATGCTGAAACCTTGCGGCCCGGCTGAATACGCGGTGCTCAAGCCGAGCCGTTTTGCTTGTGTGACCCGATGCTCGGCGATCCCCGCCCACGCCGCGAGTAAAATGAGCGAGACGATCGCGATGAGCCGGGCCCTTGTCATATCCCGCCTTCCTGCTCGGCCTGCTGGAGTGCGCTATCAAGCTCCTGATACTCGGCGCTCGCTCCCGCGGCACCGAACATCGTCGCATAAACGCTCATCACCGGTATCACCATTCGTTCGCTGCGAGGGAGCAGCTCAAGAGGAGTTAAAGACAACGGCTTCCGGATTCGGAAGAGGAACAATCGCCAGCGGAGCCGCGCCGCGAGCGCCCACTCTCCGTTCTTAATGGCAAGCTCAAGCTCGCGCGTAATCGAGGCACTTGTCGACGGTAGTATCTCCCTCTCCATTTCGACAGTTCTCCGCGGCGCATAGAGCTTCCAAATACGCCAGGCGAAGTAAGCGAGAGCAACGATAAGCGCGGTGAGCGCAAGCGCCTGGAGAATCTCGAGTAAAGTCTCTCCCGTCAGCGATGAGAGACTATTGCCGCGCGGAAACAGATGCTCAATGTAATCCGCAATCTCGTCCAGGAACTTCTCGAACCAGCTTTCCGTCGGCGCCAGCGCCGGCAGCCGATAACCTTCGGCGGGCTGTTCCGAAAGCAGCTGCTGGAGAATTTCGCCGTGAGACGAATCAGTCTGAGACAGCGGTTGTTCCGGGATTGGCACGGGCAAATGCTATGGGAGCCATCACACGGTGTAAACGCTCTTTTCTCGCAGTTATTGGGGGCTCTGAGCCGAACCCGCGTAAAGAGTCTCGTAGTAATAGTTCTCATACTGCGTGATCAGCTTCTCGTATGAGAACTCCGTCACGACCCGCTTTCGCGCCGCCGCTGACATCCGCGCATGGAGAGCCGGGTCCTTGAGGATCTTGAGGACAGAAGCAGTCATCTCCTCGATGTCTCCGACATCCGACAGGAAACCGGTCTCCCCCTCGACCACGACTTCCGGGATTCCACCCGCAGTCGAGGCAACCACAGGCACGCCGCAGCTCATCGCTTCAAGGGCAGCGAGGCCAAAACCCTCTGTTTCACTCGGCAGAAGGAAGATCGAGCTGCCCTGTAAGAATTCCACGAACGTCTCTAGCTTGCCGAGAAACACAACACGCCCCTCAAGCTTTTTCTCGTGAACCATTGCTTCGATGCGACTGCGCTCCGGACCTGTCCCGATCAGGACCAGACGGCAGGGGACCTGTTTATTCGTGCGCTCGAAGATCTCGATAATATCCGGGATGCGCTTGACCTCCCGGAAGTTCGAGATGTGAATGAGCGTCGGCTCTTCCGCGGCCTTCCCCGAGAAACAAGGGGCGCCCGGACGCTTCGCCTCGCAGGGTTTGAACAGCTCGATGTCGACGAAGTTCGGAATGACTTCGATCTCCTTTTTCGAGGGGACATTAAGCTTGTCGTAGGTCGCACCCTTTAGATACTGCGAGGGGGTGGTTACACCGTCACTCTCCATGATCGAGAAACGGGTGATTGGCAGATAGGTCCGGTCATTTCCAACGAGTGTGATGTCCGTTCCATGAAGTGTCGTGATGATCTTCGGTGCCGCTTCAGCGAGAACCTGACGCGCAAGATAGGCGCTGGTCGCATGCGGAACTGCGTAGTGCACATGCAAGAGGTCAAGCTTTTCGTAGGTTGCCACCTCGACGATCTTCGAAGCGAGGCTGATTTCGTAAGGAGGGGCCACAAAAACCGGGTAGTCCCGGAGCTCGACTTCATGAAAGTAGATCTTCTCCATGAAGCGATCGAGCCGGCGCGGCATTCCCGCGGCGATAAAATGAACCTGATGTCCGCGGCGGGCCATGCCCATGCCGATTTCAGAGGCAACAACTCCGCTGCCGCCGTAGGTAGGATAACAGACCATTCCGATCTTCAGCGGCTGACGTTTGGTCGTTGAATCGGTCATTTGAAGAATTGAATGCTGCGCGCGCTCTCGGTGCAGAGTGCCTCAACAGGGTCGGATAGTCCAAGTGGTGCCCGGCAAAGGTAACCCTCGGCGTACTTCACTCCAATCTTCCCGCCGTAATAACGATCGCGTGCCTCGACGGCGGAAAGCGTGAGCGGATCGCTGAGCAGCGTGCGGTGCTTCTCCGGTCCCTCAGTACCGATCTGGCTATTATAGGCCAGTATCGCGGAGCGCTTTTGATCGTAGTGCGCGCTGACGTCGATATAGAAACTCGGCTCGAACTCGATCCGCAGCTGATAATAGAGAACTGCCTCCACGCGATGCGGATTCGGCGCTCCTTTCTTTGGATAGTTTCTGAGCGCTGCGAGGAAGACGGCGTCAGCACCGAGCCTGCTCGCCTCGACATGATCCGGGTGACGCTCCTCCCAGTAGGGGAGCAGCAGAATCTTCGGCCGGACTTTGCGAATCTCGATAACGAGCTTCTTCAATTGAGCGTCCCGCCGGGTTGGGCTTAGCCCCCCGATCCCGCAGTCGGGAAACCCAAGGTTCTCTCGATATTTGAGCTTCAGTACCTTTGTGGCCTTCGCGATCTCCTTTCTGCGAGTCTCCACAGTGCCGCGCGTCGAGCGCTCGCCAGCGGTCAGATCCAGGATGCCGGTCGTGTAGCCTTGAGCGGCGGCGGCGGCGAGATATCCGCCGCACCAGAGCTCCCCGTCGTCCGGATGCGGTGCGACCGCGAGCACATCGATCATGACAATTCGTCCAGAGAGAAATTCTTCGTCACTCGATCTAAGACGATCCAGCGCTTCAGTAAGGCGGACTTTATCCCCAGCCCGCTCCGGCAGAGCAAGTGCGGAAGCGAGAGCACCCTTTCCTGCTCCTGGCCGTGCGGGAAGAGCGCGGCCCGGAGCTTGATTAGCCGCTCTTCGACGATAGAATTCTTTGAAAGATATGCCCGGGTGTAACGGCTTTGGAACTGTTGAAATGCCTGCCGGACGTGGCCTTCGGTTTTATTGAGCGCAGCGCCTAGTGCCGGATCAAGCTCCAGCGCTGAGACTTGCAGCTCGCTCAGGAGCGAGTCCAAGGTTTGAGCCGTCTTCTTTTCCACGTCAATCGGCGACGTTCCGCCGAGGATCTTGCGCTCGGCGAGCAGACACAGGAGCTCATGCTCGGGAAGACGAATCTGCTCCGGGGAGAGGCCGAGCTCTTGAAGGAGCCGCTTCGATCGGGGATCAAGAAAGCGCAATGAAGCACGCGGAAGAAGCAGGGGAAGGGCTGCACCGAAGAGCGGGTAGAGCGGCTCGATCTGCCGATGATAACTGAGCTCCGCATCCCCGCCGACATAAGCGAGCGTCGGAAAGAGACGATCTTGCAACAGAGGACGTAGAAGAGCCGACGTGCTGAACCGTCCGGGCTCTGAAACGATCAGCTGTTCAAGCTCTTTGCGAGTCACGCCGCCTTGGCGCCCGAGATAGGCAAAATCGCCTCCTGAAGATCGCGAGAGCCGATACCGCTCGCCATGCTCATCGGTGAGAAAGAAGAGCGGGGAACCTTTTCGAATTGGAACGGTAGCGTCGTTCCGCTGCTCCGCAAGAGAGTCGACCTCAGAAGACCGCTCGAGTGCAGCACGAAAGAGTTCGACGCAAAGGGGCGCGGCAGCCGCTTGAATTGCAGCGTCCCGGATATCAAAGAGAATCAAGCCCTCCGAAGAGAAAAGCTCGCCGATGAACCCTCTGAAGGCGTGAGACCATGTGACCCCCGGCCGGTAGCTTTCGCGTAACAGCTTGAAAGTTTCCTCACTGCCGGCTGTCTTCCCTAAGCCGCTCTGAAAAAGATCCAGCGCATCGGATACTGCAGGTTGAAGCTGAAGCTCGCCGACAGATCGACGGTTCGCCCTCGCATCCCGACCGGCAGCGTCGGCCGTCATCAACACACCCTCCTCGGAGATCACTGTGGCAGTGTCGATCTCGGCGAGATCGTGATCCTCGGTTTGCATCCAGAAGATCGGCACAACCGGGAGATTCAATGACTGAGAGAACTGTCTGGCGGCTTGAATACAGCTGAGCGCCTTGTAAAAAGTGAGGAGCGGTCCTCCGAAGAGACCAAGCTGTTGCCCGGTAACAACGGTAAGTGCCTTGCCTGAGCGGAGTGACGCGAAGTGCGAGTCACGCGCGGGGGACGGAGCGAGCGCCCCGTGAAACTTCTCGATGGCCTCGACAAGGCCGGCACCGACAAGGCCGGCACCGGGCTTTTGGGAAGACAGCGTAGAAACAAGGGCTGCAACGGACGCCGGATCGCCCTGAGTAGGCCGCGACATCATCTGCCCGTTCCCGCGGAATTCCATCCGGCCGTGATTGCTCGAAGGTGAGCGAGGAAAAGTGCGATACGCTCTTGGCTCTTCACGATCAGGAGCGAGAGGTCCGGTGCTTGACTCGCGGAGGTCGAAAGTCCATCGGCGAAGTTCAATGCGGCCTCAATCGGCAGCATTCGGGTGCTCGTATTCATCGATTCCGGACTCTTTGGTTCCGGACCCTGACAGACGCAAAACAGATCTCCCGAGGCCCGCATGAAGCTCTCCGCGACGTTTCTTTCCGGCATGCCGCTGACGGCCTTCATATCCAGTGCATCGGTGATAATCACACCGGCGAAGCCGAGCTGGTCTCGGAGGATCCCTTGTAAGATCGGATTGGAAAGAGTCGCAGGACTTGCCGGATCGATCTGATCGAACAGCACGTGCGCTGTCATGATCAGCTGCCGTCCGGAGGCTACATAATCTCGAAACGGAACGAGCTCCCGCTCCCGAAGCACTTCGATGGGGGTGCTCACTCGAGGAAGCATCTCGTGCGAGTCCCCAACTGTGCCGCCGTGTCCGGGGAAATGTTTCGCGCAGCCGAGGACTCCTTCGGACTCGAGCCCCTCGAGAAAGAGCAGTGCCTTCCTCGAGCTCTCTGCCGGATCGGGACCGAAAGAGCGGTCTCCGATCACCTTATTGAGCGGCTCGACGAGGAGGTCGAACGAGGGCGCGAAATTGAGATTCACTCCGAGATCCCGCAGCTCGCGTCCCATCGCTGCGCCGATCGCCTTCGGGCTGTCGGTCCATGCGGCAGGTGGCGGAAAATGCGTGATCGGTTCGCGGAAGCGGTGCACGCGGCCCCCTTCATGATCGACGCTAACGATAAAGTCCTCTCGGCCCGAAAGGTCACGTAATTCGGCCAAAGTTTGGTGCAGCGTTTCCGGCCAGCGATCGCCCGCTGCGAGATTACGCTTGAAGATAATCGTGCCCGCCGGCCGCAGCTCGCTCCAGAGCCGCCGCTCCGCATCGCTCAGCTCTGCGCCGGCGAAGCCGACGATGAAGTGCGATCCGATTTCCGGGAGGAGTTTCATTATTCGGTGACGATCCGATATCGTAGGCCCCAACGCAATGGCTGACACCGACGGACGCAAACTGATCGCCGAGAACCGGAAGGCTCGGCATGATTTCCACTTTGAGGGAACGCTCGAAGCTGGGCTCAGCCTGCTCGGCTGGGAGGTAAAGTCGCTGCGGGAGGGGGGCGGCAATCTGCGCGAGAGCTACATCCGGGAGCAGAAGGGGGAGCTCTTCCTGGTCGGCTGTCACATCGCTCCGTACAAATTTACCCGCCGCGATGACATGGTCGAAACCCGCGACCGGAAGCTCCTCGTGCATAAGAAGGAGCGGGAGCGGCTGATTTCGCAGCTGACTCGTGACGGAGTCACGCTTGTTCCGGTGAAGCTCTATTTCAAAGGGGCGCGAATCAAGCTCGAGCTCGCGATCGGCAAGGGGAAGAAACTTTACGATAAACGGGAAGATCTGAAGAAAAGGGAAGCGCAACGCTCGATCGATCGCGCCATCTCGGAGCGATAGGCTCCGAGCGCTACTCCCTAGCGCCGTTTAATGCATTGCGGCTTTCTGTTTCTCGCCCGCCGGCTTTGAAACCGGAAGTTGTGCCTGCTTCTTGAGGGCGTCTATTACGAGGGGGCGTACCATCGAGAGGAGCCCGTAGAAAATCTGCAGAGAACGCTGTGCAGCGAGGGTGTCTTTTCGAGCAAATTGCAGCTGGATAAGGTTTGCTGCCTTCCGCATCTCCGGGATAATCTCTCCGAGCTCGTCGAGTTGGACCTTGCGGCTGTGGAGTAATGCGACACCGCGTTCCAGTGCCAGCAAGCTGCCAAAGATGTGCGGGATTACCTTGGAAGTCATAAAGAACAAAACCTCTGCCCACTCCTCGGTCCGGAAAGGGGAAGCGCTTCGCTCTCTAGCTAAGTACCTATTGTCATTGGCTATTCTATCGGGGAGCTGCTCTCCGAAAGGGCCCGTTACCTGTGAAGTCCCGCCGGAATTTCTGGAACGGGTGAGCGGCCTTAGGGGACTCCCGGTGCAGAAGCCGGTGGAGTGCCTCCAGACCGGATCGAACGCCGAACTGCGGAAATTTCTCGAACAGTCGATCAATCAGCGGGTCACCCCGCGGACGCTCGAGCTTGAGGGGCTGATGCTGAAGCTCCTCGGCGCTCTGCCCCCGGATTATCGCTATCGCGAGTCGCTGCTCGACCTCTATACCGAGCGGCTGAGCGCATTTTATTCGCCGGAGTTCAAACGCTTCGTCCTGGCAGGTGTTCTCGGAAACGACCGCGACACAATTCTCGCCCACGAGCTGACTCATGCACTTCAAGATCAACATTACGATCTGAATGGGCTCACCCGGCCTGAGTTCTCAAACGACGTGATCCTCGCACGCACGGCGATATTTGAAGGTGACGCGAACATCACGATGCGAAGGGTGACAGGAGCGCCGTGGTGTGCCGAGGGGAACGCTGATCAAGCCGCGGCCGTTCAACAACTCGAATCGATTCGTAAGGAGCAATCTGCGACTCCGAAGTTCCTTGAGCTGCAGATCGCCTTCCCATATTTCATCGGAGAGCAGTATCTCTGCAGTGTGATTCGGGCAGACCGCCGGGGAAAGGATGGGAGCATCGTGCAATCGTTGCGGAAGGTTTATGCCGCGCTCCCTGAATCGACGAATGCACTCCTCGGCCGCGGACCGCTTGTCGAAGAGCCGAAAGCCGAGGTTCGCGAGGACGGAAAGATCGATCACCTCGGCCCGTTCGGCATTGTTGCGTTGCTCTCGCCTCAGCTTTCGGTCGAGGAGTCGCTCGCGCTGATCAAGGATCTGAAAGCCGACACAGTGTCGATCAGTGTCGACCCGGTGAGTGACGGGGCGCAGGCCGTAGATTTCTCTTGGGAGATCGAGCTGCCCGGTCCGGCTGCGAACAGGGCCAAGCTTCAATCAGCGCTGCGATCGTTATTTTCCGGCGAAGCACAGCGAAATTACGCAACTGTAGAGATACGAGAGAGCGGTGATACCGTCAGGCTCAAGAGACGTTTGTCCAAACTGGAACCGGCCAGCGGTAGTTTGATCGCCGGGGATTCCGAAGCACCCGTTTCCAAAGAGACCCAGGTTGAACGATGACCACAGCAGTTCCATTACTAGATCTGACCCGCCAGTACCGAGCACTGAAGTCCGAGCTCGACGAGGCGGTCCTGAAGGTCTGCTCGAGTCAGCAGTTCATTCTCGGACCCGAAGTCGAGCGGTTCGAGCGTGAGTGCGCGACATACTGCTCTGTGCCCTATACGCTCGGAATGTCTTCCGGCACCGATGCGATTCTTGTCGCGTTGATGGCTCTCGAGATCGGTGCCGGGGATGAGGTGATCACGCCCGCTTACTCCTTCTTCGCCACAGCCGGCTGCATCGCACGTCTCGGTGCAAAGCCGGTCTTCGTCGACATCTCGCCGACGGATTACAACATCGATGTAACTCTGATCGAGCGGGCTATCACTCCAAAGACGATGGCGATCATGCCGGTGCATCTCTTCGGTCAGTGCGCCGATATGACGGCGATTGCTTCGATCGCGAAGAAGCACGGCCTCGCGGTGATCGAGGATGCCGCGCAAGCGATCGGAAGCGCCGCTCCGAGTGGAGCGGCCGGAAGTGTGGGGGATATCGGATGCTTCAGCTTCTTCCCCTCGAAGAATCTCGGTGCGTTCGGAGATGGAGGACTTGTTTCCTGCCGGTCGGAGAACCTGTACGAGACGTTAAAGATGCTCCGCATGCATGGGAGCCGGGTGAAGTATTATCACGAGAAGGTCGGGGGGAACTTCCGGCTCGATGCGCTCCAGGCGGCGGTACTCAGTGTGAAGCTAAAATATCTCGACGGCTGGTCTGAAATGCGCGCGGAAAATGCAAGGCGTTACCTCGAGCTGTTTGCCGCTGAAGGCGTTCTTGCGGATTCAGGACCGCGCGCAGTCGCCGGAAAGCTTGCGGCGCCGGTCGTAAATCCGCGAGGAAGACATATCTTCAATCAGTTCGTCGTGCGTGTTCAGAAGCGCGAACAGGTGATGGAACATTTGAAGCGCGAGGGGATCGGCTGCGAAGTCTACTATCCTCTGCCGCTCCATCTACAATCGTGCTTCGCGGAGCTTGGTTACAGAGCCGGTGATTTTCCTGAGGCAGAGCTCGCAGCGAACGAGTCCCTCGCAATTCCGATCTTTCCCGAGCTCACCGAAGCTGAGATCGCCCGGGTGGCGAAGGTTCTGAGCGCCGCCGTTCGAGCGTAGACGCCATTTCCTGCCTAGCTCATTCCACCCGTGAGAGGAAAGTGGTACGCAACCCGGATTCGAATGGAGACTCTTATGGGACCGAAAATTCAGATCGTCTTTTACAGCATGTACGGACACGTCTACCAGCTCGCAGAAGCGATCGCTCAAGGCGCTCGTGAGACTACCGGAAGTCAGGTCGAGCTGCTCCAGATCGCAGAGACTCTCCCCGCGGAAGTGCTTCAGAAGATGGGAGCCGTTGAAGCAAAGAAAGCCTTCGCACAGATCCCCATCGCCGATCCAAAGCGGCTCGGAGAGGCCGATGCGATCATCATCGGTTCACCGACCCGCTACGGCAGTGTCACTGCGCAGGTGCAGGCCTTTCTCGACGCTACCGGACAGCTTTGGTCGAAAGGCGCTCTCATTGGCAAAGTGGGCAGCGGCTTCACCTCGACCGGAACGCAGCACGGGGGGCAGGAGACAACCCTCATGAGCCTCGCGACGTTCTTTATTCACCACGGAATGGCTCTTGTCGGTGTCCCGTATAGCAATCAGGAGCTCATGAACATGAAGGAGATCACCGGCGGATCGCCTTATGGTGCCGGCACACTCGCCGGAGACGGCAGCCGGCAGCCAAGCGAGAACGAGCTGGCGATTGCTCGGGCACAGGGACGCCATGTGGCCTCAATCGCTGCCCGGCTCGTTGCGGGCGGTGGCCAGCAAGGCTGAGATGCGGGAATCCCGGCTTACGAGATAGCTCGCATTTTGCGATAACTCTATGAATTCAAATTTTTCCCGGGAAGCTATGAGACCGATCGCCGCAGTACTATTTTGCCTTCTCCTTTCCGGATGCGTGCATAAGCGCCCTGCTCCGGTGCCGCCGACTCAAGCGCAGATCGACGAAGCATGGCGCATCAACTCAAATCCCGGTGAAGGGCATGAGCGGATCGCCGTGCTCGAAGGGGTCTGGGAAGCTGAAATGAGAGCTTGGATGTCGAAGGATGATCGCCCCGAGGTCGCTCGCGCGGTTGCCCGGCAGAACTGGATTCTCGGGAAGATGTTCATCGAAGAGATGTTCGCGACGACGATGATGGGTCAACCGTTTGTCGGCCGCGGATTGATCGGTTTCAACAATATCACAGGCGAGTATGAGTCTTCGTGGGCTGACTCGATGTCGAGCGGCCAGATCCTGAGCACTGGGGCTTACAATCCGCAGGCAAACGCGATTGAGCTGAGCGGGTCGTATGTCGATCCGGTAACGAAAGAGCAGAGAACCCTACGCTCGGTGTTGCGAATCACAGACGCCGATCACCATCTCTTCGAGATGTACGACACCGATTTCACGGGCCAGGAGTATAAGTCGCTGGAGATCTCCTACACGCGGCGCACTGAAAAAAGTGCGAAGAAGAAAGGAGCCGCTAAAGCGGCAAAGAAAGCTTCGAAGAAGTAGTTTTTTCGTAAGCTATTGCTACTTCCGGCCGATCCCGAAAAACGTCTGAGCATCGCAGATGAGCGGCCCGCGGCCTCGCACCTTTTCAAAGAGTGCGCGCGTTGCCTGTAAAAGCTTCGTCTTCGGCTCCGAGAGCGCGTTCATGTTTGTCAAAACGACGAGCTTCTTTCCGCCTTGATCCACCTGCAGCTCCATTACGCCGCCATCGCGAATTCCCCGCACTGATTCGGGCTTTGGAAGCTCGCTCAACTCCTCAGCGGTAGCCTCTTTCTTGAGCGCTTGGAGCGCTTCGATCACGGGATGCTGCATCTCGCCGGTCAGAGATTCCAAGCGCTTCTGCTGAACTCGCAGCTTTGCGTTCTTTCCAGACTCGGTGGAGCCGCCCGCCGACTTTGGTGCGAGTGCGCCGCATTCACGCCAAAGGATCCCGTCTTTCATCGTGTAGTGCTCGTAATCACTCCCACCCAGGAATCCTCGAGCTGCGAACAGATCGAGCTCAACCTTTTCGATCGAATGAGAGGAGGGAGCGGGCCCGGGCTGCGAGATGAGACCGCAACCGCCCAGCGTTTCGACACTAAGAACCAGCGCCGCCAGACCGAAATGTGATCGGGCGAAATACAATCCAGCTCGTTTTGTGTTTCTCATCATCGGCTCCAATCGCTCTACCCCCATTTCTCTACAGGGTTCTCTACAGCGGCAGCTCCGCCCAAAGAAGTTTGTGGTCACTACCTACGAAGAACTCGCCGGTGACTCCAGTGGTGATCTTTCGACCCCGTTCGAGATGATACTGCCTATCCAGATAGATCCCATCAATCCATTGCTCGCGTCCGCGATACTTTTCAGAACCTCCGCGCTGATTGGCGGGAAAGAGGGGGACAAAGTCGGGGACCCGTGCCGGCTTCCTCCGGCAGTCCGAGCGGTCCGGACCGTCGAGCACGCATGCTCCGCCCGCTTGGAAATCCGCGAGGGCAAGCTCGCCCGAGAGAATCGAGTCGGAGGCGCTCTCCGGCGGGGCATTCCTGTCGCCAAGTATCATGGTTACGGCTGGGGCCCGCAGCGAGCGGGCAAGACCGGTAGCGAATGTGCGGGCTTGTTCGCTCGACTCCATCCGAAGAATCTCGAACTCATACCCCGTAGGATCTTTGAATCCCCTCACTTTAGATTTGAAATGGATGTTTACGAGCACGAGATGGCGCGCCGTTTCCGCGACGTCGAGCGCTAGGCCGAGCGGTTGTCTTGTTGCGCGGTGTGACCGGCCGTACGGAACGAGCTTCGGCAGGTTCGGTTCGGCAGGACTCTCGACTTTCAATATCCGTCCGGCTCTGACCCGAATAATAAATCCGTTCCGGATCTCGTCGTACTCTGCGTCGCCGACTACCGATGTGAAATCTTCGCGAGCGGCGTCGCTAAGCGCCTCAGTGAATGCGGAAAGGGACTTCGCACCTTCGGATTTCGATCGTCCATAGACTTCCTGAACCGCAATGACGTCGCATTTTGAGTGCAGAATTCGGTCGATCAAAGCACGGCGCTGATCGCTAAAGCTCTGAGCTCGGCGTCCGAAGGCGGGCTTCCCGATCCGGGCGAGATTTTCGCTGCAGACATGGAGAACGACCGCCGCGTTCGCAGGAATGGGTGTCGAGACAAGAAGCGCGAGACAGGCGAAGAAAAAGAGTAGAGGTGGAGTCCCCCCCTTGAAGAGGAGAGTTTTGCGCACAAAAACAAGGGGTGGAGTGCCCCCCTTTAAGGGGAAAGTTTTGCGCAGCAAAACAAGGGGTGGAAACCTAGCCGTTTGAAACACGCCAGCCTGCAAATCGCTCCCTTCCGCCGCCGCGCCCATTCCGCTTTGGCTGGAACAGGAGGTCCAGTGCGATGCCGCTCTTTTGATGGAGCTGCACCCTGCTCACGGCGAGCGCGCCGATCAGAAGAGCATCGACCACATCCTGTGAAAGTTTCGGAGCTTCAGGATCTTTCGCGAGTTCCGCGGCAAAGAGCCGTTGCACGACGCCTCGCGCCATCTCCTTAACGACCTCGCGCTTAAGCTGTTTGCCATGAAGGCCCAGCAACTCGGTTTGGACAGTTCGTGGATTGAGACGAGAGACGACAGTAACCGAGCGCATCCGTCCGACCGCCTCGAAGACCCCGCGCACTCGCTCCACGCGGAGCGCGCTCTCGGGATTCTTCACCAGCGGAGCCGGTCCCTCGCAGCAAAGGTAATCACGCTCGCCTAACTCGAGGCGGGAGAGGAGCGCTGCGACCTCACCCTGCAGCCAGTTATACCGGTCGGATAGCGGCAACTTCGTGCCGGGCGGTCGAATAATATCGAACAACACCGGACAGCCCGAGTCAATTTCGAACAGGGCCCAGCCGCTGCAGGTCAGACTGGGGTCGATTGCAAGTAATTTTCCGGGCATTTGGGTCTGGTAAATACATAGACTTCAACTCGACAGGGGCATAGACTGAATCTTCCCCTTCGAATGAAGAGGTGCGTCAGAGGTATGAACCGATAATTTCAGAACGGGAGCCGCCTCTAGTCCATTATGAAATGCCGCCTCTGGTGGCCACTGAAGCAAACCGAAGCTTCGGAGGTTTGCAGCTAGCATGCTAGCTGCCCCAAGCGGACCTCAGACGGGACTATGCTGATGATTGCGTTTCGGTCTGCAATCATTCCGCAGCAGCACCCAACCTAGCGAGAGCTGGGTTCAGACCGGCCGGCGCCTCGGAGTTCGAGGGGGGTTTTGGGTCCTTTTCAGAATGTTACTGCGGCACCGCCGCAGTAACTTCTAGAAAAGACCCAACGCCTCATAGCCCCATAGTACTTCGTATGCCCGCGGGCGACGTGGGGTTCTCCGCCACACTGGGACCGCGGGCGGCCTCGCCCGCATTCCAAGCGTTTGCTGCCCCTCATGGGGAGATATTCGATCAATCTGCCCCTTCGGTTACCGGCAAGCGGGCGAGGCCGCCCGCGGTCCCAGTATTTTCGATCAAACGACCGTTTCCGAGATCCGCCGCACACACAACCCAGCAAACCGGACCCCGTTGCAAGCGGCCTGAATTAACTCTATTTAAGCCCAGCTTTTCTTTTCCAAGGCCTTACGAATGGATGGACAGACCCTGCTGCGGCTCTATCGACAGATGCTCCTCATGCGTCGTTTCGAAGAGGAGGCTGCAAAGGCTTACACTGAGCGGAAGATTGGAGGGTTCCTTCATCTCTACATTGGTCAGGAGGCCGTCGGCGCGGGCGTAATCGCGGCTACGCAGGCTGGAGACCAGATTTACACCGCCTACCGGGTCCACGCTCAGTACCTCGCTCGCGGAGGCAATGCCCGCGCTGGGATGGCGGAGCTCTTTGGAAAGAAGGCAGGCTGCGCCGGCGGACGGGGCGGTTCGATGCACTTCTACAAAGTGGACGAGGGCTTCATGGGCGGATGGGGGATCGTCGGGGCGCATGTTCCGATAGCCACAGGCGCCGCTTTCGCTTCGAAGTATCGCGGTGATGGAAAGGTTGCGATCTGCTTCCTCGGAGAGGGAGCGGTGAGCATCGGTCCGTTTCACGAGGGACTTTGCCTCGCGGCGCTCTGGAAGCTTCCCGTCGTCTTCGTAATCGAGAACAACGGCTACGCAATGGGAACGCCCGCGCACCGCTCGCTTGTCACCGAAGATGCTTCGATTCGAGCGCTCGGCTACCCGATGGGCCGGGCCACCGTTGAGGGTGTCGATGTGGTCGACTGCTTCAACTCGGCGAAAAGTGCGATCGATCGTGCGCGCAATGAATCACTGCCGTTCCTGCTCGAATATAAGACCTACCGGTATCGCGGCCACTCGATGGCCGACCCCGGAAAATACCGGACGAAAGAAGAAGTCGAGCAGTGGAGGCAAAAGGATCCACTGCTCCTCGCTGAGGCCCGGCTGAGAGCTGACCATGCCAACCTCGCCACACAGATCGACGCCATAAAGGCCGATGTCGAAAAAGAGATTGAGGACGCAGTACGGTTTGCTCACGAAGCCCCGGACCCCGATCCGAGTGAGCTCACAAAGCACACGTACGTGGAGGACGAAGCTCCTCAGGGTCAGATGCTATTCGCTTGAAGGATTGAGAGATGAAGGAGTTGAGTATCCGCGACGCGCTGAACGAAGCGCTCGAAGAGGAGATGCGGAGGGACGAACGAATCTTCCTCATGGGGGAAGAGGTCGGCTATTACGACGGTGCCTACAAAGTCTCGCGCGGACTGATCGAGAAATTCGGCGAGAAACGCGTCATCGACACCCCAATTGCCGAGAACGGATTTGCCGGCCTCGGAGTCGGTGCGGCTATGGCCGGGCTCCGGCCCATTATCGAGTTCATGACCTGGAACTTCTCACTGATCGCGATCGACCAAGTTGTGAACCACGCTGCAAAAGCCCGTTACATGGCAGACGGCGAGATCATGTGTCCGATTGTATTTCGCGGACCCGGCGGTGCTGCGAACCAGCTTGCAGCGCAGCATAGCCAAGCGTTTGAAGGCTACTACGCACACGTCCCCGGGCTTAAGGTGGTCGCGCCTTCGAATTCAGCGGACGCGAAAGGACTTCTGAAATCCTCGATTCGTGATGACAACCCGGTTGTCTTCATCGAATCCGAGGTGATGTATGGAATCAAAGGTGAGGTGCCCGAAGGGGAATATCTGATCCCGCTCGGGCTTGCCGAGATCAAGCGTCCCGGATCGAAGGTGACGATCATCTCTTGGTCGAAAGCTGTTCCAACCTGCATCGCTGCGGCCGATCAACTGCTGACGAACGGAGTGGATGTCGAGGTGATAGACCTTCGATCACTCCGCCCGCTCGATGAAGAGACAATCATCCGCTCGGTGATGAAGACGAACCGGGCGTTGATCGTGCAAGAGGCGTGGCCGGTGGCAAGTTACGGCACCTGGCTTGCGTCACGCCTCCAGGAGAAGGTCTTCGATTATCTCGATGCACCGATTCTTACCCTCTCCGGGACGGATTGCCCGTATCCGTATTCGAAGGTGCTCGAGGCGCATATGCGTCCGACCCCGGAAACCGTAATAGCGGCTGTCCGCCGGCTGCTCTGACCGAAATGTTCGCGCTACCGAAGCATACTCGCGGCGAGCCGGCATATGGCCGCCACGTGTTTGTCGCGCGTGATGCCTGGGTGATCGACGAGGTGGACCTCGGCGATGAGGTATCCGTGCTCTTCGGATCGGTGCTCCGTGGAGACATCCTGCCAATTCGCGTCGGCGCACGGACAAACATTCAAGAGCACACGGTGATTCACACAAGCAAAGGCCGGACGCCGTCGGAACTTGGAGCCGAAGTCACTGTCGGCCACCGGGCTCTAATCCACGGGGCGCGCGTGGAGGATCGCTGCTTGATCGGCATGGGGTCGATTCTTCTCGACGAAGCCGTGATCGGTGAAGAGTGCGTTGTCGGGGCCGGTTCACTAGTGACAGAAGGGAAGCGGTTTCCGCCGCGGTCGTTGATCCTTGGAAGCCCGGCGAAGGTCATTCGCACGCTCACCGGCGATGAGTTACGATTCCTCTCGGTTTCCGCGGAACGATATGTCCGGGTTGGCGCGGAGTATCATCAACGGGGCGCGGGAAGGGGAGAGATATGGAGAGAGTGATTCGTGGGGCGGTCGCAGTTTGCCTCCTGATATTTTCGGGGTGTTCACTGGCCGCGCGTGCCCAGTGCCGCCTCTGGCAGCAGGACGGCTCGGTCCAAGGCACCATCGGATCCTGTACTCAGTGCGTCGAGCAGCTTGGGCCGGCGAACAAGGATGCTATCAGCGGCTGCGCTTTGGGGCTTGATGCTGCGCAACTCTTCAGCAATGCCTCAAACCTATCTCCTGCAAATTGAACCAGCCCGCAGGATTCGCTTTTCATACGATTTTCCTGGCTAACGGGAAGCTCGCCACGTTTCGCCGTACATGGGGGGCCGTTGTTTCGAGCCAAGTCAGTTCCGACCAGATCGAACTTGATCTTTATGCAAGGTTCGGCGCCAAGGTGATTCTTCGAATTTATCCCGCCCGCTGAAGCAACCGGGCACCCGTCTACGACTAACAGCAACAGTTTTTTTTAAGGTGTTTTATGGCTCGTCTCAACATTTTCTCTAAATTCGCCGGACTCGCGGTTCTTGCCGGTTCGATCTTCAACGGAACTCCGGCGCTTGCTGCAGACCACGCGGGAGGCTTCGATGCTTATCTGTATGCCATTGAGAATGGTGATGTGAGTGATGCCGTCGGCTGGAGTTTCTGGTCGCTCTTTGACCACTATATGAACTACGGCCGACACGAGGGGCGCCGCGGAAACGGGCAGATGCAGGGAGGAGTGCAACTCGATCCGTTCCTCTGGGCGACTCGTCCCGAGATCAACGCAGCCTGCGGCGGAGCATCCTATGTCCAACCGGGCGGATACTATCCGATGGGAAATCTGGCGTGCATCGTGCAAAAATCCATCGATTGCCTTAACGGCACTTGTCCCGGAGGAATCAATCATACGTACGTTAACTGGCAGCGTCGCCTTGAGATTCGTAATTCCCATGGTTCAATGGTGGAATTCAGCGCGAACGCGTATCTTCAAGTTAATCCCGACGTCGCTAGTTTCTGCCAAGGCTTCTACGGGGGGAACATCTGGCTCCGAAAGGTCTGCGCGAAGAGGCACTTCATCGAGTACGGAATGCACACCGGGCGGTCGCAGCAATAAATGCCGACGGGGATGAGCTCTAAGCGGACTCGCACCGCTGCTCGAAAGAGCAGCGGTGCGAACCTGATCGCATCAGTTCGTTCTTCACGAATGTAGACCGAAGTTCCCGGCTCTTGCGGAGACACCTCACAAACCGGAGCCATAACAGCTCCTGGACGCCCTTGAACGAAAGTTTCCGGTAAGAACCATGACACCTCCAGTTTTATTGCAGCCGAAGACAGCCCTTCCTGTGAAGGCTGCACTCCCGATTCAAGCGGTCTCTCAGGACGCGCTTCCCGTAGCGCTCGAAAATAAAGAAGGAACGACCACAGCGGATCAGATGGGCCGTGTAAGCATCGGAATTCCGGTAATTGCCGGTATGAAGATGATAAATCTTGGAAATCCGGCAGATGCGCGCCTGGGCCCGGTCGAGACGGTAGAGATCGGGGCTCTCAAAACTCTCGGGAAAACCTCGTCAGCTCTCATTACAACGAAGAATCCGGCCGGAAAGATTCTGGACGAGTATTCTCTTTCCTACGATGCCCTCGGGATTCCGGACAGCCTCACGGTCCTGCGAAGCGACGGGCAGCGCCTCACGACGCCGCAGCAACAGCCGGTGACGACGGCAACGACGATCGAGGAGCGATTTCTTCCGAAGATCACGAATAATCCCAACGGGTCCACGGCTGGGCATGCGCTGTCCCGATTCGGAATCGAGCTCCTGGACGGGAGTGGAAAGACGCACAAATTTCCGTTTCAAAACTCCGCTATTGCAGAGCCGGTGGCCGATGTGCGGATCTCAGCTCCGAGGCAGATCGAGGGGAACGATTTCGTTCAGATCACCTCTTACGGTCCGTCGGGAAAACTCCTCGATAAGAGCTTCGTGATCTATGAAAATGGACGCCCCAAGGAGCTTGTGACGACGGTCGCTAACGGGCAATTCCAGGAATCACCGCAAACGATGACTTTCGGCACGAAACTGCCGGTGGTGCCGAAGTAAAGTTCAACTGTTCACCGAATGAGCCGAGACATCACGGGCTACGCTTCGACGTCGACCTTTCTGTCGCTACGTTTTGCTGATGCAGCTTCGGAGCTCGCCTTCGACTGTTCGCGCCGAGACTCCGCTTTCTGGTTCTGCTGCTGTTTCTGAGCTGCCCGAGCCTCCGCAACACGGTCGGCCGCAGCTGATGAGCTATCGACTTTCATGATTCCGAACCTCCTGCTTGAGGAAAACCTGTCCCGCGAGTGCCGGGCATGGCACCCGCAACGGGACGTTCCCTAGAGTGAAGATCGATTAAATGGGCCGAATACTTAAGATTCTGCGCCGACTTCTTCCGGCATGAACGCCAGTTGGAGCCCCAATCCGCGGAGCAAAGCTATCAGCGGACGTACGGTTAGGTCGGTTTCGGGATGAAACAGTTGTTCTAGCTCTTTGTTCGAGAGGCCGGTGAGCTCCAAGATCGGCTCCGTTCCCCCATGCGAATCAACGACCCGTTTCAGGGCGGTCTTTACCGATGCCAGTGAGCGCTTCGATAGGGTCGCCGTTAGATACTCCGCGGCGAGATCGGGATCGCGTAGCTCCTCAACGAGCAGCTCCTCATAGCTCTTAGTGGGCATGTTCTTTGAACTCCTTCCAAATCTTCAGCGCGTTCTCAGAGCTGTCTTTCTTTGAATGATCGCCGGAGCCGGTCAGGAGCAGCAGCCCCTCCCGGCCGACCAGGGCGAAAAAGAGACGAAGCGGGGGATGGAGCGAGATTCGCTTCTCGAAGACCCCGCAGCCGATGCTCCGGCACTGGTCGAATCTCCCCGCCTTAAGATCCTCAATTGCCAGTAAAACCTCGGTTGCAAGTGCGCTATCCCGAAGCTCATGAAACCAGACCTCGAAGGGGGCTTTCCCATCCTGGCTGGTAAATATTTCAACGTTTTGCCTGCGCCGTTCCACTCCAGACGGATGTCACAGATTGCGTGTCCGATCAAACAACCGGCAGAGAAGCTCTTGGCGAGAACTCCGTATAACTGTGGCTGCCAGAGGATAGGGCCGGATAGCGAAAAAGGGGTGGAGAAAGCTGCCCTTGCCCTGAGTCCGAAAAACCGGTGAGATGCTGCGCAATGACAACCCTCCGAAAAGCTATTCCGCTTGAGCGGAGAAAGATGCTGAAAAAGTCGTTCTTTCCAACCGTGTTGCGGTTGCTTATCGCACTGCCCCTGTTCTTGGTTTTCTTTTGGATTGTCGACACCGTCGCGAGCGGAACCTCGGCCAGTGCAGCGGCGATGCGGCAGAAGGAGGCACAGCTGCTGTTTGCCGTGCTGTTCTTGATCGGCAGCTGGGTCTTCTCTTCGCTGGTCTATGAGTTTCTCTACTTCGTGAAATACTTCTACGACATCGATGACAAGAACCTGATCATCCGCAAAGGCGTGATCGTGCAGCGTGAGGCGATCCTTCCATTTTCAAAGATCACCGACGTTTATGTCGATCAAGACGGGCTCGATGTGGTCTTCGCTATATATGATGTGCATATCTCTACACCGACCGCAGTATCCGGCGAGTTCGCGCATATCGACGGTGTGTCGCGGAAGAATGCGAGCATCCTTCGCGACATGATTCTCGAGCGGATTAACAAAGAAACGCCCGAGCCGGTCGCCCAAACCGAACGAAGTTAGAATCCTAACACCTTGATTTTACTGCCTCGGTGAATCACCGAGTTCGAACCAGTATTTTTCGCTCAAGTCCGGAATCCGCTTCGCCGATTTTGTCCTGTGCAAGGAAGAGCTGTTAGGTCGTAGCAGTAACGTAGTCCCGAAGTGAACACTGAGTTGTTCGTTGTAGGCAGACTGTTACCCCTGAGAGCGCAGTAACAACAGGGAAGGTAGTCATGCCCATTACAATTAATACGAACATCGCTTCGTTGAATGCTCAACGGCGACTTGGTAATTCCACCGCAGATCTGCAAAAGACATTCGAGCGATTGAGCTCGGGTCTCCGCATCGTCCGAGCATCGGATGACGCAGCAGGCTTGGCGATTGCAGATTCTCTGCGCGCCGATCAACGGATTGCGTCGGTGGCAATCAGAAACGCAAACGACGGTATCTCGCTCGTTTCCATTGCAGACGGTGCGCTCGCCGAAATCGGTAACGTATTGTCACGGCAAGCGGAGCTCGCGGAGCAGTCGGCAAACGGTGTTTTGACCTCGGTTCAGCGCTCGGCTCTTCAGTCCGAGTTCTCGGCTCTCGGGTCGGAAATCGAGCGTATCGCCGTAACTACGCAGTTTAACGGCCTGAGTCTGCTCTCCGGAGGGGGTCAAGTCGCCCTTCAGATCGGATTCAACTCGCAGTCGACAGCTCAGATCGGATTCTCCGGTGTTCAAGGAACACTGCAATCCCTCGGCCTCGCAGCCGTCGGAAACTCGGCTCTGACCTACTCGTTGAACGCCTCGACCACGGCAACCGGTCAGGATGCCGCTAAGAGCGCGCTCGACGCAGTAAAAGCGGCCATCGGCTCGCTCGTAGCGAACCGGGGAACGCTCGGAGCGGCAGAAAGCCGGCTGAACGTCACGATCAACAACCTGCAGGTCGCTCGCGAAAACTTCGCAGCTGCAGAGTCGCAGATCAGAGACGTGGACGTCGCATCGGAGGCTGCAAACCTGACACGGTTGAACATCCTCCAGCAGGCAGGTGCAGCGGTTCTTGCGCAAGCGAACCAACAGCCCTCCCTTGCACTGTCCCTCCTCGGCCGATAACGGTCGTCAGGACAAAAACGCGGGCGCCAGCCCGCGTTTCTCTCGGAACGCTCACTTTTGTGAGTCTGCGAAAGGTGCTCGGAGAATTTTTTCTCAGGAAAAGATCTCTGTCTTTCGCAAACTTAGAGCAGTGAGCGTTCCGATCAGATCATTTTCTTGGCTCCCCCAGGAAATTTCCTCTCAAGCCGATCGGGTCCATCTCCGATAGCTCTCTTGTGAGTAGAAAGCTCACCCCCGCAGTATCGCAGTAGACCTCGAGTCACTGCAGAAAGCCGTAAACATCTCAGCAGTCGCAGTACCCTGGCAGTCAGTCGTGCACGTAGTGCAGTGGTAACAGGGAGCGAAAGAATTCAACCTCTGTTGTCATAAGTGATCGACCTCCAGGCCCGCGCGTAGCGCAAGGATGAACGAATCGTGGTTTCCGAATGAATCGCTAGGGAAGCATTCGGGCTCAGGGAGGAATTATGCCGATTACAATTAACACTAACATCGCTTCGTTGAATGCTCAGCGTCGCCTTGGAAACTCAACAGCAGATCTACAGAAGACCTTTCAGCGCTTAAGCTCCGGTCTCCGAATCGTGAACGCAGCCGACGACGCTGCGGGACTCGCGATTGCGGATTCCCTTCGCGCTGACCAAAGGATTGCAACAGTCGCTATCCGGAACGCCAATGACGGTGTCTCGCTCATCAGCATCGCTGACGGCGCGCTCGGTCAGATGGGCAGCGTTCTGGCACGGATGGCTGAGCTCTCCGAACAATCAGCAAACGGTGTCTTGACCTCGACACAGCGCTCGGCGCTGAACAGCGAGTTCGCGGCACTCGGGTCCGAAATTCAACGTATCGCGGTGACGACGACCTTCAACGGATTGTCGCTCCTCTCCGGCGGTGCGCAGGTCGCTCTCCAAATCGGATTCGATTCGGCCGCGAACTCGCAAATCGGATTCTCCGGTGTCGACGGAACGCTCGCCGCTATCGGGCTCGCACCCTCCGGCTCCTCAATTCTGACATATTCACTGAACGCAGCCACGACGGCCGCCGGACAGGATGCAGCAAAGAGCGCCCTCGACGCGGTCAAAGCTGCAATCGGATCGCTCGTCGCTAACCGCGGAACTCTGGGCGCCGCGGAAAGCCGGCTGCAGGTCACCATCACGAACCTGCAAGTCGCCCGAGAAAACTTCGCTGCCGCAGAATCTCAGATCAGAGACGTCGACGTCGCCTCAGAGGCTGCCAACCTGACACGGTTGAACATCCTCCAACAGGCCGGCGCCGCTGTCCTTGCTCAAGCAAACCAGCAACCGTCCCTAGCACTCTCGCTCCTGCGAGGGTAACCAGTAGTACCGTAGTGCCGCCCGGTGACCCGTTAGGAAGACGAGTCACCGGGTATTTTCTTTGGTTTGGCGGATTGTGCCGACGAATCGTCGGCACAATAGCAAAACGAAGAAAATGACGGTGATAGTCTGCCCTTCAGGTCGGCCACCATTAAAAGTTCGGAGTGGATGGTTGGGAGGGTGTGAGCGGCTATGCGGAGAGAGCTAGATAATTGGGCTGGTCTTTTCCCCCCTGACATTTGCTGAAGCAAATGTCTGTCCCCGAAGGGGACAATGTTAGGAAGAGAGGAAGCAAATCGAAGCGAAAGTGAGATTTGCTCTTTATTACGTCGGACGCTGACGGTTTTTCTGTCCAATTAAAAAAAGCTCTCAAGCAAAATCATACCGGATCCGATTTCTTAATTGCACGCAGATGTTGTGCACCTTTCGCAGTAATCGCAGTGAAAGGATCGAACTGGACCCAGAGTCGTTCGAAGTACCAAACCAGTCCATCCCAGATGTAATCTTTTGAGCCGGAAGCTCGATTGCTTTTGGCCCAAGCAGTAACGCAGCGCGTGTTTCGCACTGTGGCTAGGGAATCAGGGAGGAATTATGCCGATTACAATTAACACTAACATCGCTTCGTTGAATGCTCAGCGTCGCCTTGGAAACTCAACAGCAGATCTACAGAAGACCTTTCAGCGCTTAAGCTCCGGTCTCCGAATCGTGAACGCAGCCGACGACGCTGCGGGACTCGCGATTGCGGATTCCCTTCGCGCTGACCAAAGGATTGCAACAGTCGCTATCCGGAACGCCAATGACGGTGTCTCGCTCATCAGCATCGCTGACGGCGCGCTCGGTCAGATGGGCAGCGTTCTGGCACGGATGGCTGAGCTCTCCGAACAATCAGCAAACGGTGTCTTGACCTCGACACAGCGCTCGGCGCTGAACAGCGAGTTCGCGGCACTCGGGTCCGAAATTCAACGTATCGCGGTGACGACGACCTTCAACGGATTGTCGCTCCTCTCCGGCGGTGCGCAGGTCGCTCTCCAAATCGGATTCGATTCGGCCGCGAACTCGCAAATCGGATTCTCCGGTGTCGACGGAACGCTCGCCGCTATCGGGCTCGCACCCTCCGGCTCCTCAATTCTGACATATTCACTGAACGCAGCCACGACGGCCGCCGGACAGGATGCAGCAAAGAGCGCCCTCGACGCGGTCAAAGCTGCAATCGGATCGCTCGTCGCTAACCGCGGAACTCTGGGCGCCGCGGAAAGCCGGCTGCAGGTCACCATCACGAACCTGCAAGTCGCCCGAGAAAACTTCGCTGCCGCAGAATCTCAGATCAGAGACGTCGACGTCGCCTCAGAGGCTGCCAACCTGACACGGTTGAACATCCTCCAACAGGCAGGCGCCGCTGTCTTGGCTCAAGCGAACCAACAGCCCTCGCTCGCTCTCTCCCTCCTCAGAGGATAGAGAGAAGAGTTCGCAGGTTAAGCCGGTGGGTCCGCGTGGCCCATCGGCTTTTTCATTTTTTCGGCTGAAGCTCGATTATCGGTGGAACTGGCCACAATCCCGGGGATTTGATACTCCGCGGATGCAGATTTTTATGGCCAATTCGCAGACGATTCGAAAGCTTGGAGAGGAGAGCAGT
>CAYOAK010000001.1:34332-45869 GCA_964401925.1 uncultured Bdellovibrionales bacterium
AGCGACTGAGCTCGCGGTCGCTGATGGACAGGCTTCGCGCCGAAATCAAAGAGGCGGCGGAAGCGGGCCGGAGCAAGGTTGCGACCTTCTACCCGCTTCAAGTGAGGCAGAACTCAAAGGATATTCCGCCCCTCACTTCCTCCGAAGAGCTTCATTATCTGAATGTTCATCTGGCGGAGATCTTTGCGCGTCCGACCGTTACAAGTCACCGCCCGCTCGTGGGACGGCTGATCGTAGCGTTCAAGCAGCGCCTCATTCGCTACCTTTGGGATGCGGTGTTCGGACAATATTTTCACCGGCAAGAGGCCTTCTACCAGAACTTGGTGCGTTATCTGAACTTCTCCTCCCAGGCGGTGGATCAAAAGTTCGGTCAGATCTTCTGGGATCTCGTTCGGAAAATCGACGTTGATGTGCAAGGCGTTAACGATCGCACACAGGAGCTTGTGAGCGGGCTCGACGCAACTTTTCGTACGTTCGAAGGAAACATCAGCGGACGACTGGGACAGTGCGCGCATGAGCTCACAGTCTTCGGCGGACAGATTGAGGGCCTCAGAGCGCAAATCGCCACAGTAGAAAATGTCGCACGAGGACTTGAGCGGACGCTCGCACTCCTGTCGCCGCGTGAGAGTCAACCGATGCCTCCGTCAGGAAGCACTGCGGAAACAAGCTCGGGACGGGCGCTCGATGTCGAGTATCTGCTTCTGGAGAACCGCTTTCGCGGATCGGAGGAGGAGATCAAGATCTCCGTGAGAGATTACGTTCCGCTGCTGCAGGGGTTGCCCGGGCCGGTCCTTGATATCGGTTGCGGCCGGGGCGAGCTGCTCGAACTGCTCCGCGAAGCGAAGATCGAGTCGCGCGGGATCGATCTCGATCCCGCGATGATCGCCCGTTGCACTGAGAAGGAGCTCCCGGTGGAGGAGGCGGATCTCTTCGCTTATCTCGAAAAGCTTCCCGATGCTTCGCTCGGCGGAGTGATCGCAACGCAAGTCATTGAGCACATCACGCACAAGCAGCTCGACACCATGCTGGGACTGCTGCGAAAGAAAGTTCGGTCCGGTGGGGTGATCATCCTCGAAACGATCAATCCTCAGTCGGTAACCGCGCTCGCGAGAAACTTCTTCCGCGATCCCACTCATATCTTTCCGGTCCATCCCGAAACGCTGCGCTTCGCAATGGAGATGCGCGGTTTCAAGACGGCGGAGATTCTCTATCGAAGTCCATACCCAGCCGGCGCAATCTTGCGGCCGATTGAATACTCCGCCGAGCTTCCGGGCCGGTGGATCGGGGTGCTGCAACAGATTAACGACAACATGCAGCGGCTGAACGACTTGCTTTTCGGCCACCAGGATTACGCCGTCATCGCGAGACAATAATGTCCCTTCGGATTGTGATCGCCGCAGTGACTGTCCCCGGAACGAGGGGTGGAGCGGAGATACTCGTCGACCTGCTGCTTCGTGAGTTGAAGCAGCGCGGCCATAAGGCTGAGCTCCTCACCTTGGATTTTGTCGACCAACGCAAGGAGGTGTTGATTGAGGCGATTCGCGATTGGCGAAAGATCGAGCTGACGCTCAATGATGCGGATCTCGTTATTACAACGAAGTTCCCCTCGTATTTTATTCAGCATCCGTGCAAGGTGCTCTGGCTGATTCATCAGCACCGGCAGATGTATGAGTTGATCGGGACACGCTTCAGCGATTTTCGCGCAGACGAGCAAAGTGAGGCGCTCAGGCGTACAGTTGTGCGGCTCGAGCGGGAAGCGCTGGGACAGTGCCGACTGCGAGCCGGAATCTCTTCCAACGTGACGTCACGTCTCTCTCGATATCTGGGACTTGATTCCGTTTCGCTTCCGCCGCCGCTTCCGCTTGGCGAGCGTTATCGCCGGGGCTGCAAAGGGGACTATCTCCTCAGCGTCGGACGACTGTGCTCGATCAAGCGCGTCGACCTCATGCTCAAGTCGATGCCGATGATTCACAACACAGTGCGATTGAAGATCGCAGGCGTTGCCGATGAGGCGAACTACGAAGAGTTTCTTAGAAACGAAGTCGAGAAGCACCACCTGGGTCACCGGGTCGATTTCCTCGGCCGTGTGAGCGATGAGGAGTTGCTTACCCTCTACGCAGACTCGCTTGGGGTGTTCTACGGGCCCTTCGATGAAGACTACGGGTTCGTGACGCTTGAGGCGTTAAAGAGCGGAAAACCGGTCCTGACATGTACGGACAGCGGCGGTGTACTTTCATTTGTCGAGCACGAGAGAAACGGGCTTGTAGCAGAGCCTACCTTTGACGGAGTCTCGAAACAGGCAAACCGCTTGATCGAGGATGAACAGCTTTATTCACGGCTAGCCGATAGAGCAGGAGAGGGACTCGTGACCGCTACCTGGGACCAAATCATTTCGACTTTACTGAGCCCCTGTTCGGGGAAGGGCTCTTCCGCGCCGGAGAGCTATGCCTAGTAGCGAGAAGTTCCCGGAATATCCTGCGCTGGCCTGTTGCCTGCTTGTCGACTCGCGGTTGAGCACACGGCAGGAGCTCGAGAAAGATCTCAAATCAAACGCTCTCTTCCTTGAAATCAAAGTCGCGCAGAGTCTCGCTTCAGCGAAGCTTGCGATGGAGCTCGAAGATATGGATGCGTGTGTGCTCGGCGCCGCGGTTTCACCGGCCGCCGTCAAGGAGCTGCTCCTTTGGGCGCCCGCAAATGCGCGTTCCAAAGATTGTGCTTTTGTTATCGTCGCCGAAGCCGGAGCACCGCCGCTTGATGCGGCACCGGAATCGGCCGCGCACAGCATTGTTTACAAGCCCCTGACGAAGGCGAAGCTCTTCGACGCACTCGTTCGCGCTGTGATCGCAGCCAATAAGGATTCTCCTTGGAAGGGGATCTTCGAGAATTCGGCTTTCCATCGGACGTTCGACACAGAGAACCCGCTGCTCGCACCCGCGGCTAAGCGCTCCGTGAACCACGATGCGCTGAAGAATCCTGAACTGAGCCTCGGGATGACGGCGCTTGATCCGACCGATACGGAAGCGATCTCCCAGATTTTTAAGGAGAAGAATCTCGTCTTTTCCGCGGATGGAACGCCGTCACCGGAGCTTCGGCTCGCGGCGCTGAATCTCCTGGGCTCCCTATTTCCCAACGGCATGCCCGAGAACGAACGGTTCGCAAAACACTGCACGAAAGCGGTCTACGGTTGGTTTGAAAACGCACCTCTCGGCGGCTTCAAAGAGGCGAGTGAGCAGTTGCGCATGACGATCCTGCAGTTCCGCGGTTAGACCTCCGCGGATGAATCCGCTATAATTCGCCGCCCGATCTTCCAATAAATATCATCCGAGTAGCAGTGGAATATACACGGCGCCCTTACGGCCTTGCGGCTGGAAGGAGCGACCGATGAAGCCAGATATTAGGGTTGAACTTGGAACATGCCGGGCGATCAACGGAACATTGAAAATGGCCGGGCATCAAGTGTCATATGGCCTCATCGGCTATGTGACTCGCATAGAGAAGGATCGCGGCGCGACACGCTTCTTTCTTGCAGGTTGTGGAGACGGCGCATGCCTGGAGAAGGTGCACGACTACACTCTCCCTACGGATTTCCTCGCCGGGGCCGACATCGAAGCTGAGCCGCTTTTGGCAGCTCGGGCGCGTGTCGATCGGGAGGTAGAGCTGCGCGTACGAGACTTAACGGTCCAGCCGCTGGAGATGTGGGATTACGACGTGGTTATCTGCCATCTCGTGCTGAACCAAATCCCCCCCCATCTCTTGAAGGGATTTTGCGAGAATCTCGCCTATGGCGTGAAGCCCGGCGGATGCCTCGCGGTCAGCTTCGTTCATAGCTTGTATTACGGGCATTTGTTGAAGCGGGATCTCGGCGAGATGGAGTCGGTTCTGCTCCCAAGCGGAACCGAATGGGCATATGGAGAGCTGGTCATACCCGAAGCACTCCTCGCAACCGGGCTCATGCTCGAGGAGGTGGTCGACATCAATTCGCCATGCGAGACGCCAGATACTCGAGCAAGCACCACGAAGGAAAAGCTCGGAATCCGGCAGATCAGATTCATGACCCTCCGCCGGGAATCGTAGCGGGTCGCGAAGCACGACGTCTCGGATTCGGATTAACTGTTTCCCAAGAGGGGAATACGATTAGGTCAAAAGCTTCTCGGTCGGCTCTTTCAATCCAGCGATGCGTTCATCGGCTCACAGAAAGGGGCAGCGCCGAAGATCTTGGAATACGCCTCTTTCGTCACTCTTGATCGGCTTCGAATCTCCCGTCTCCGGGCGTTTCCTTCCTTTCGCAGAGCCAGATATTCCTTTATGCCCGGTAGAGATTCGCGCTCGACAGTGAGAACTCCCAGCAACACGACTAGATTTCGGGCGTAGGTCCGAAGCGTCAGAGTCGTCGGTAGTTCTTCCGTCAGATGACTGAGCTGAAGGAGAAATCTGTTCCTTACGGAAAGCCGATTGATCTCATCCGCAAGCAGGCTCCTTCGCTCAGGAAGGACGTGACGGACGTGCAGGATCGTGGCGGCCGGAGTGTAGAGGGTCTTAAAACCGTAGCGCCACATCCTAAGCCCGAGCTCAGCATCCTCCCGATATGCGAAGAACCGCTCATCGAGCAGCTCGAGCGAACCGTCCCGCTTCTTGAAGCTCACCGACTCGATACAGCCGCGCGTTAGAAGTAACGCTGCGCCTGTTCCTCCGGCCATGAAGCACTCGGTGTCATACTGCCCGGTATCGGTCTCGTTCGAGCCTCGATCGAAATGCCGGAACTCCTCAGTGAAATACATACCGGCGGCATCAATCGTTGGGGGTTCAATCGGCTTCAACTCTGTATTCGCCCGCAGAATCTTCGGCGTGACGGCACCCGCAGCCGGAGTTCGGCGTGAGGCTTCTAACATTCGCTCTATCGCACCGGGCATCGGCACGGCATCCGGATTCAGGAGCAAAACGTGCTCCGCGCCTTCCGCGAGCGCTCGATTGATCAGGATATTATTTGCGAGCGAGAAACCAAGGTTCTCGTTTCCGATATCGAGGTGGGGAACCGAGACCTTCTTCAGAAGCTCTTTTGTTCCGTCTTTCGAGTTATTATCGCGAACCCATAGCTCGCCGCCTGCAGCCGCAACCTCCGGTTGCGCGAGTTCGATCGCCCGCTCGACCGTGGCGGCGTGATTTCTTGTGACCATGCAGCAGACGAGTCGGGGCATCGAGAGAGTTTAGGGTACGGAGCCGGTGCATTGCACTCGAATATTCATCGAATGACCCCGCTTTCTCACTCCGCCATATTCGAATCCCGCAAGAGGATAGCGCTCAACCTTTGCAACGCACGGGCTGATTCCTCGCGACGGCGAGCTGACGACCAATCGATATCGATCACCGGCAGCGCCTCCGGAAGAGATTGGCACCGGCACCCACTCTTCCGCACCTTTTTCGACAGCGGCGCGAACTTCTCCGACAACCTCATCGCCGGTGGAGGAGAGTCGCAACAGCCGGAGATGAGCTACCGACTCTGGCTGACTCGCTGCCAATTTCACTTCGATCGTACAGAGTCCGGCACGGCGGCAGATAAACTCCTGCGCCGCGTCCTTCCCATCATCGAGATAGAAATCCGCGTGCTCAGGCTGATCGATCACAAAGTCTGTGCTGACTCGTTGCAACGGTTCGCCTCGTAAGCGGCGCACGATCGGTTCCGTGACCCGGTTCCATGAGAACTCGTTCCGCGCAAGCTCCTGCGCCGCCCGCGAGCGCTCGAAAAGATCAGATGGGTTTTGGAAGATCTCATGAACCACATTCAGAAGCGCTTCCGGATCTTCCGGATTAACCGTCCATCCAGCACGATACTGGGTGATGAGCGCGCCGAGATCGGCATAATCGTTGTAGATCACCGGCAGCCCAGACCAGAGATAGGTCGTGGTGCGAATCGTCACTGCGAGCTCTCGCTCCAAATTCCACCGCATGAGATCGAGCGCCACGTCAGCGTCGAGCATCTCTTGATTGAGCGCCTCAAGCGGAAGGAGGCCGCTGCGGCTGACATGTTTGCTCGCTTCTATCTCACGAAAGAGAGCGTCATATATTCCGGTTCCAACGCTGTATGTAGGGTGCATGCCTCCCACAAGACGAAGTTCGCCGGCGTTACGACGTTCCAGCTCACGAACGAGAGTCCGCAGTGGGAGCGAGGGATCTTGCCAGGGCAGAAAAATCCCGGCGAAGAGAAATCTCGGATCCTTAACTGCACGCACCGGTCGCTGCGGCAGCTCCGGACTGAGGGCCATGGGGATGAAGAAACTCTTCGCTTCCGCATCCTTCACTCCGGCGCGATCGAAGAAGGCCGAGAAATAATTGAACTGCTTTCTCCCGGATACGATGAACAGATCTGCGCTCGCGAGATTGTTCAACTTCCCGCGCAGGGCAAATCCCTGATCCGGCTCCTTTTGAAAATGCCGCTCGAGGAGATGGGGTCCGGCGAGATCAACGATGACCGGTGCTTTGGGGAGACGGCTAAAGGCCATCGCGGGCCAATGGCCGCAATAAACAGCATCGGGCTCGTGCTGTTCAATCAGGTCATCGGCGTTCCGGTGATCGAATGCGAGCGGGAGAAGAGCCCGAAGCGCAGCTTCCGATCGAGGGTCGAGGTTTGGCCGCTCAAGCTGAGTGAGCACGGCACTCTTCGGAGCACAGACCAGGACCTCGCAGCCGTGACTCTCAAATCCCCGGGCAAAGCCATAGCTCCGGACCGCTGTTCCGCTCGACGGCACACCGGGGATCGGCGGCACATCCGTGGTGAAAAGGAGGATTCGCATCTGTTGGGCGTTATCCTATATACCGCCGGATGGTTCCGCGAGCGGCCAATAGGAAAAATTCGGTGTCCGACTCGGCCTTCACTCCGTCATTGTCCGAGCTCTCACAAGCTGCCGAGATCTCTCTTCCGGCCGGCATGAACCCCGAGTACTTCGCGGGGGTCCTCATCCAGTCCGGAAAGCTGCCCGTCGAGCCGCTGGTCGAGGGGAGGCCTAATCGCCTTGTTGATTTCTCCGGGCTCGATGCCGGCGCGCTGACGTTCGCTGCCTCCGGGCGGCAAGAGCAGCTCGTTACTTCGGGCCGGATTCTTTCGCGTGAGATCGTTTCAGGCTCCGCGGTTCGTCAGCGGTTCGTCCTTCCGGCAGAGCGCGTCTTCCGGCTTGATCTTGTCAGAGTGGGAGACTGGACTCCAACGATCTCGCTTCTCATCGAGGGGAGGCCGCATGAGTGCCGCTTGGAGTTGCGGCAGCAGCGGCTCTGCCTCTTCCCAAAGGGCCGGCTAAGAGGGGGCAGCCTCGCTGAGATTGAAGTCCGGAATGCTTCATCGCAGGATGGCGCTCTGCGTGCGGTTGAACCGCTTTCCTTTCCACTTTTGGCCGGAAATGATAGCTCATCAGGCCCTGAATTGGGGATCGGGGGTTTGTGGATGCGGTTCAGTGCAGACGAGGCTCGTCCGGCGCTCCGCCAGACTTTTCGGCGCGCGCTGATCTTGCTGCAGCGGGGTGATTACCGGCGCCTGGTTCGGGCTGTCCGGACCCGGCTGCGTTTTCGGTGAGCGTTCACAGAATTTTTGCGAGAGTAGGACGTTGAAGGGAAAAAAACTGGTCATCATCGGCGGTTGCGGCCATGTCGGTCTCCCGCTCGGCGTTCGCTTCGCCCAGGCAGGGCTGAAGGTCACCCTGATCGATATCGATCCGGCCAAATGCGAGAAGGTGAACGGGGGTGAGTTTCCGTTTCTTGAGAAGAACGGAGATGTCGAGCTCGCAGAAGCGCTTCGGCTCGGGCTGAAAGCTACGACTGACATCAAGGCTTGCAGTGCAGCAGACATCGTCGTCTTCGTCACCGGAACGCCGGTGGACGAGCATCTCAATCCGAAGCTCACCGAAGTACTGAAGATCTTCGACTCCTACAGCGAATACATCTCCGAGGGCACACTGGTCGTGATGCGCTCCACATTGTTCCCCGGAACGATGTCCCATCTCTACGAACGCGCGAATCGATCGGGCAAATCCCTGCAGATCACTTTCTGCCCGGAGCGAGTCTCCCAAGGCGCCGCACTCGAAGAAACCGGAACTCTTCCGCAGATAGTCTCCGCATTTGAAGACTCTGCTTTCCACGCAGCCTACAAGCTATTCGCCACTATTGCCCCGAAGATCATCCGTCTAACTCCGCTCGAGGCCGAGCTGACGAAGCTGATGAATAACGCTTGGCGCTATCTTGAGTTCGCGATCGCCAATCAGTTTTACATGATTGCGGAGGAGAGCGGCGTCGATTTCCACCGGATCTATCAAGCGATCCGCCTCGATTATCCACGCGCGAACGGTTACAAGGCGCCCGGCTTCGCTGCCGGGCCTTGTCTGTTCAAAGACACGATGCAGCTCGCAAGCTACTTCCAGCACCATTTCTATTTCGGCCACACAGCGATGCTAGTGAACGAAGGACTCGCAGACACCGTCGTAAAGAAAGCCACGAATGCTGTCGGCGGCAAGTTGTGGGGCAAAAAAGTCGGTCTGCTCGGGATGACCTTCAAAGCGAACAACGATGATATTCGTGAGTCGCTCAGCTTTAGAGTGAAGAAGGGGATCGAATTCTCCGGAGGCGAGGTGCTCTGGCACGACCCGTACCTTCCGGACAGCACTGATCTCGATACCGTTCTCTCGAAATCTGACGTGATCGTCATGGGAATGCCCCACAAAGAGTATCTCAATCTGAATTTCCGCAAGCCGGTCGTCGACTGCTGGGGCGTGGTGAATAAGCCGAAGGTCGAAGTATTTCCGGGGAAAGAGGCGTAGAAAAAGGAAGCGTAGAGATGGCGAGCGTGAAAGGAAAAGTTCTTGTAACCGGCTCGGCCGGCTTTATCGGTGGCTACATCGTGGAGGAATTGCTCGCGAACGGATGGGCCGTTGTCGGAGTCGACAACTATTCCAAATACGGGCGGGTTGAAAAATCCTACGACAAGAATCCGGCGTATCGTTTCACTGTTGGGGACGTGAAGAACTCGGGTCTTCTGGAGGAGCTGCTGGAGGATTGTGATCACCTGATCGCGGGTGCCGCAATGATCGGCGGGATTAGCTACTTCCACGAGTTCGCCTACGATCTGATCGCGGAGAATGAGCGGATAATCGCAGGCACTTTCGACGCGGCGATTGCGGCGCGCAAGAAAGGGCAGCTGCAGAAGATCACGGTGATGAGCTCGAGCATGGTGTACGAATCGACGGATATTTATCCGACCCCCGAGGGCGCAGAGCTGACCTCACCTCCGCCGAAGAGCACCTACGGATTCCAAAAGCTCGCCTGCGAGTATTTCGCCAAGGGCGCGAAGCTCCAGTATGGCCTCCCGTACACGATTGTCCGGCCTTTCAACTGTGTCGGCGTCGGTGAGCGGCGGGCAAGGAGTGACAAGGAAGTAATGTCGGGGAACGTAAAGCTCGCCATGTCTCACGTGGTTCCGGATCTCGTTCAGAAGATTGTTAAGGGCCAGAACCCGCTGCATATCCTCGGGGATGGAAGACAGGTGCGGCACTACACCTACGGTGCTGATCTCGCCCGCGGTATTCGCCTCGCAATGGAGAGTGAGAAGGCCTTGAACGAGGACTTCAATCTCTCGACTGCTCAATCGACGACTGTTATCGAGCTCGCCGAGACGATCTGGAAAAAGCTTAAACCCGGTGTGCCATTCGCTTATGTTTCGGATAAGCCGTTCGAGCATGATGTTCAGAAGCGAGTGCCGGATGTATCCAAGGCAAAACGCGTGCTTGGATTCGAAGCGACGACCTCGCTCGACGCCCTGCTCGATGAAGTGATCCCGTGGATCGAAGAGCAGGTGAAGCTCGGAAATATATGATCCGGGAGCCGGCGTTGCAGGAACCACGCACCAGCGGAAAGATCCGCACGCAGATCGTCGTGCCGATTTATAACGAGGGCGAGAACGTGATCCGGCTCTATGAGGGGCTGAAGAACGACGGCGTCGAGTACGACCTGCTCAAGTTCGTCTACGATTTCGACCAGGACAACACGCTCCCCTTTATCGCCCGGCTCGCCGGGAGCGATCCGCGGGTGATCGCGGAGAAGAACCAGTTCGGCCGCGGAGTGCTGAACGCGCTCAAATGGGGGTTCTCCCGGGTCGAAGACGGACCCGTAGTCATTCTGATGGGGGATAACTCCGACAAGCTCGATGTTATCCCGAAAATGATCGACCTGTGGTCAAACGGCGCAACAATTGTATCTCCCTCACGATATATGCCTGGCGGAGAGAAACACGGGGGCGGCGTGCTGAAGACCTGGATGTCCCGGACCGCCGGTAAGGTCCTGGGATTGATCGGCTTTCCAACAACCGACCCGACGAATAATTTTAAGATGTATGATGGCGCCTGGTTGCGAAAGCAGGAGATCGAAAGTGTCGGCGGCTTCGAAGTCGCGCTCGAGCTTTCCTACAAGGCGTACGTTCAGGACCGAAAAATTGTTGAGTTTCCGACCGTATGGTACGACCGCACCGAGGGAGTTTCGAAGTTCAAAATCCTGAAATGGCTCCCGCATTATCTCAAATGGTTCCTCCGGTGCGTCGCTGCAGTTTTCGGTTCTGCTTTATTCGGAAAGAGGGGCCCTCTATTCAGAAGGGGCGAGCCGGGCAGCTAGCGCTCTGCTTCGCTCAGATCTCAATTTTATCTGTTGCCGTTTTCTCGGGCTGTGTCCTCCCGCCTGATGCAGCGAAATCGCGTGTCTACGCGTCGGAAGAACTAGAGCTCATCCGCACGCGTCAACTCGGAAAGAAGTACGCCCAAGCGGGCCGCTTCGACCGCGCCGAATTGTATCTTCGCCTCGCAATGAAACAGGGCGCTGCCACTGGGCAGGAGAAACCTGATTCCTCGGTGCTTGCCGATCTCGCCTTCGTGCTTCGCGCACAAAACCGGCTGGATGATGCCGAGAAGCTGCTCCGCGCAGCTCTAGCGCTCGATCCGCACGGCCTGCAGGAGCGGGCCAGCTTGTCGCGAGTGCTCTACGACAAAGGCGACACGGCCGGAGCACTTCGCGAGCTCGAGAAAGAGGAGGAGGAGTATTGGGGTTACTGGAAGGGGATGCCGGATGAGCGTCTGTCGCAGCAGTTTCAGGTCGACGATCTCCTTGCTCTCTATCAGAACCTCGCCATCCTCTACGCCCAGTCCGGTCGCCAAGCCGACGCAATTTGCTATTCGCAACGAGCCTCTGAGCTGAACAGAGATGCGTACGACGGCACGAGCCACGCCCGCTTCCTGATCACGATTCATGAGTTCCGACGTGCCGGCGAGAATCTCCGTGCCCAAATTAGCACGACAACGAATCAGCTGAACCAGCCGCTCATGAATCTGCTGGGCGCACTGCCTGATCCGCCGCCCGCTCCGGATTCTCCTGCAGCACTCGCACTTCTCTCGGCGGCGGCCGAGAAGGCCCAAAAGCTCCAGACGAGTCTGCAGCCGAAATGGCTCGACCTCGGTTTGGTGTTCCTCACAGAAGGCAATCTCCCGCTCGCGAAGGAGGCGCTGGATCGGACCCTC
>CAYOAK010000002.1:0-13168 GCA_964401925.1 uncultured Bdellovibrionales bacterium
TCCGCTTTGAAATTCGGCGAGAGCGCTCAACGCTTCACGCGCACCGTCCGGGTTTGAGTTGTATGAGTCGTCTATGACTGTGACGCCCGTGCCATGCGAGAGAATCTGCAGGCGATGAGGTGCGGCCTGAATCTTCGATATTCCGCGCGCGACCTCGGTCAACGTAAGCCCCATCTCCAGCCCGACACTCGCGGCTCCCAGGATGTTCGTGACGTTGTGGCGTCCAAGGATTCGGCAGCCGGTTTTTATGCGCTCCCCTTTTTCGTTGATGATTGTGAACTTCAGACCCTCCGCACTGGTGGAAATCTCTTCCGCTGTGACGCGAAGCGGCGCACCAGTCCGATCGAGACCGTAGCGCGCGAGCTTTACATGCGTGGTCTTGTCGGCAAGGGGGCGACAATACTCGTTGTCGTTATTGATCACCGCGAGGCCATCCGCCGGCAGGGATTCAATCAGCTCGTAATTCGTGGCGATGATGTTCTCCATCGTCTTGAAGCGCTCGAAATGCTCGGGACCGATGGTCGTGAGTAAACCTATGCGCGGCTTTACCCAGCGGCATTTCTCCATGACGTCGCCGCGCTGATATGCGCCGATTTCTACGATGAAGATCTTATGATGAGGCTTCAGGTCGGAATTGATGACACGCGAGATGCCGAGCAGCGTGTTGAAGCTGCCGGGGGTTTTGAGCACCGAAAAGCGCTCGGAGAGAATCGTTTCGAGAAAATACTTCGTGCTGGTCTTCCCGAAGCTGCCGGTGATGCCGACGATGATCGGCTTGATCGTCTGGAGCTTCCTCTGCGCTGCCGCCAGGTAACTCCAATTGATCAGCTGCTGAATGGGAATCAGGAGAATGTTTGCAGCGATGACCGCCAGCGGACAAAGGAGCAGGGAAGCAAGGGACGAGAGAAAGAAGGCCGGTCCGGCAGAGTCAAAGCGCTGGGAGAAGAAATTCAGCAATAAGATCTGAAGCGCTAAGGCGAGAAGGAGGGAAAGCGCAAAAATGCGAAGGGCACGCGAAGTAAGGACCAGCGGCTTTTTCTCGGGGGCGGGCCGGTCCATCCAATAAAGTGCGAGCCCGCTAAGAATCCACACTATGTGCGAGAGGGTATAGCCATAGAACCCTGAAACGAGCACACACGCGAAGAGGACCCCGAATAGCTTAGGAGGAACGAGCCGCTTCGCCGGATCGTGGAGAAGCCATTTGATAAGGCGCGGATTGGAGTAGCTGTCGAGCTGGAGAAGGTGAAGATTCTGCCGGACACGCGTGAACAGCCACAGGCTCCAGACGATCAGTGATAGGCAGAATAGAATCATCGGAGAAACTTCTTCACGTGCAGCAGGAATTTATCCGGTTGATCGAGAAATGAGTAGTGACCCGCATTTTCGAGGATCACGAGCTCTGCACCGGGGATGACGTTCTGCATGATTGCTGCTGAGCTAAGCGGAGTATCCGTGTCATCGCGGCCCCAGAGGAGGAGCGTCTTTGCCCGAACGTGCGTGAGATCCGCGCGGATGTCTTCATTTACGATCTTCACGAAAGAGCTTCTCAGCTCACCGGCCGTCCGGTAATCCGGAGAGGCGATTTTGGCGTAGATGCGCTGTTTCAGCGCCGCGCCGAACGATCCGAGATATCGCTCTGAATATTTTCCGGTCTTCGCGAGCGCGACTTTGAAATAGTATTTGAGCGGCCGTTTCGGTTTGATCCCCGAGGCACTGGCGAGAATTAGCTTTCCGATCCGCTGCGGCTGCGTCGCTGCGAGAAACGCTCCAAACCGGCCGCCAACCGAATGTCCGAGCAGGTCGAAGCTTTCGAGCCCCAGAGAATCGGCGAATTTGCCAAGGAATGCCGCGAAATCCGCTGTGCCCCAAACGGCCGGCGGGAGGGCGCTCTGTCCGTGGCCTGGCAGATCGAGGGCGATGACCGTGCGCACCTTGGCGAGCTCCAGGGTCATTGAGGTCACGGTATCTATCGAGCAGCCCCAGCCGTGGACGACTACGAGCGGTGCGCCGGCTCCGATCCGAACAAAGCGAGTTCGAATTCCGTCAATGGTAGTCTGCTGAAATTCCAATGTCTCAGAGCGTCTCCAAAAAGTCGGATCTCACTCCATCTCTTCCATGATCGCATCATAGACGACGCTCTTCTGACGGCTGATCAGCTCGTAATAGTAGTCGATCATGTCTCCGCCCATGTTCTCGGTGTAAACGGTCACGCTGAGAACCAAGTCGTAGTTAACGACACTGAGCTTCGCTCCGATCAAGGTGTCCGCAACGAGCAGGGCGGCTTGAAGAAAATTGTCTGTATTCTTGAGAGGAACTCCACAGACATTCAGTCCCATATAGAGAGTAGTCTCAAGCGGGCGAGGCACCCCTTCGAGAGTGAGCTCAAGCTCCTCCTCGTCGGAGATCGAGACAGACCAGGTGGCGATATCCGAGGTGCGTTGTTGAAGGCATTCCTCGGGGTCATAGCCCCGGCGGACGAGGAAATCCTCGACGAGCTTCGTCGGATCTTTGCCCCCTTGGATCTTGCGGATTTTCGCCGATGAGATCTTGCGAATCTTTGACATTCGTCCCGTAAGCTATCCCGTGTGGTAAATTACTGGTTCGTAAATTTCTGACGGGGTGACGGTAGGGTATAGTCCTTCCCCCCTACTATTTGGTAACGCCCTAATAGCTGGCCCCTAAGGGGACTCTATAGCCGCACTGGTTTTTGATAGAAAGTAGTATCGGTGCCGCCGGAGACTGCAACGAGGAAGCGAACGTGAGTCTGCTCGGAACAAGAATTATATGATGGAGGACTACTATCTGACCGGGGGAGCGTTTGTATTAGGGGCGATCCTGGGCAGCTTCCTGAATGCCGTAATCTATCGTGTCCCGCGGCGCATCTCCCTGCTCAATCCAAAACGCTCCTTCTGTCCCTCCTGCGACAAAGAGCTCTCCTGGATCGAGAACATTCCGCTCATCAGCTGGCTTTGGCAGCGCGGCCGCTGCCGCTCATGCCAGGCGAAGATTCCTGTGCGGTATTTTATTGTGGAGCTTTTGGCGGCAATCACTGCGGTTGGAACCCTGCACACGTTCGGCCTTACACCGACAGGCTGGGTCATCTTCGTCCTCGTGCTGACGTTGATTGCGATCTCATTCATCGATTTCGATCATAAGATCATCCCTGATCGGATTAGCTTTCCCGGAATGATTATCGGGCTCTTGCTCGGAATCGTCTCGCAGTACACGCCCTACTTCCGCTGCCTCCCCTTTCAAGCGCTCTGCCCGGTAACACAGAATGCCACTGATTCGCTGCTAGGTTTCATCGCCGGCGGGGGATTTTTCTGGCTGATCGGCTGGCTCTATTACCTCTGCACGAAGCGGGACGGGCTCGGTTTCGGCGACGTGAAATTGATGGCCATGATGGGAGCCGTATTGGGAATTCGCTCTGTGTTTCCGACAATCATCCTGGGCTCACTCAGCGGTGCGATTGTCGGGGTCATCTTGATGATGATCGCCGGCACGGGCAGGCAGACCGAGATTCCCTTCGGCCCCTGGCTCTCGCTGGGCGCGATTATCTTTATCTTCTTTGATCCGTCGCTGTTTCAGTTGATGTGATGTGCCCCCGCGTGAACGCTTACTGATGTGAAAACGCTTCTCGCTCTTGGGCTTCTGCTTTTCAGCGCCACCGCCGTGGAGGCGGAGCCGATCTACCGGAAGATCGAACCGTCGGGACGCATCACCTATCAGACCTCGTCCGCCGGCTCTCAAGCTCAAGCGGTAAAGCTGCCCGAGGTTCGAAAAGAGAATCTCACGAAGAAGCTCACGGAGATCCGAAAGGAGATCCCGGAGACCTGTGAGCGGCACGGCGGAATTGATTGCGCGAAAGGCGCTGACTCCGATGCCAGCGTGATCTGTGTCGACGGATACGCGGGCGTGCGGCAAAATTTCCTAGAAAGCTGCTCGACAGTCCGCTTGGAGCTGCTTGGCGAGGAGTTCGTCGATGAGCGGGGTGCCGCGATTAAGAAAGAGCTGCTTCGGCCGGAGGCCTACGGGGGCAAAAAGCCGGAAAAGATCCTGATCTCACTCCGGAATCTCTCCGCCGTTTCGGCCAAAGGGGTGCGCGTGTCCGGTGAAGTCGTCAAACGAAAGTTCCCGGCCAGTGGACCGGCCGAGATTGCACCTTACGGTCTCGAACGATATGAGGTCCCGGTCGACCGGGAACGCCTCCCTCCGTTTGCGGATTTTCGCACCCGGTACCGGAGTGTCGTCAGTTGCAGCAATTGTCTTGCGGTGCAGAAGAGCCGGCGCTGAAGCTTGGGTGATTGATGCCGTTAACCCCAGAAGAGATCGAAAGCCAAAGAGTGCGGCTCGGCCGGGTCTCTGAGATTCTCGCCGCCGAGGCGGATGCGATCCGGAATATTCCGGTTGGACCCTCGTTTCTTGAAGCCGTTCAAACCCTCCGAAGCTGCACAGGCAAGGTCTTTACCGCTGGGATCGGAAAGGCGGGTTATATCGCCAAAAAGGCCGCCTCCACTTTCTCGACCACCGGCACGGCCTCTGCGTTTCTTCACCCCGGCGATGCTCCCCACGGAGACGTCGGCGTCGTATCCCATGGCGACATTCTCATCTGTCTGTCGAACAGCGGGAAGAACCGGGAGTTGATCGAGCTTCTGCATTTTTGCAGACGGCTCGGTGTCACCAGGACTATTGCCATCACCGCGAATCTGGATTCTCCGCTCGGCGTTGAATCCGACGTCGTTATAGAGCTTGGTCAGATCAAAGAACCCTGTCCGCTTGGACTTACTCCCACGGCCAGCGCAGCAGCCATGCTAGCCGTCTGTGACGCTTTGGCGCTCACCGTCATGGAGGAGAAGAAATTCTCACGCGAGGATTTCGCCCTTCGCCATCACGGCGGCTATCTCGGTAAGAAGTCCCGGGAAGAAGATTAGACTGGGACCGCGGAACGAAGAGCGATCAATGACCGTTCAACTGCATGAACCGGCAAGCGGGCGAGGACGCCCGCGGACCCGGTGATGTCTCTTTTCGACCTTGTTGCCCCCTTTCAGGGGGCGGAGTTTTGCGAAGCAAAACCGGGGGTGGTGGAAGAAGACCAATCACCAGGCGAACAACTATAACAGATCACCAAAGGGTGATTGGTCCGACGTCCGCGGACCCAGTGACGCATCATCTCCACAACGTTGCAGACGGCTCAATCCTCGTCGAGGATTCCGAGATCGAAATCGATCTCTCCGAGTGTCTCATCGGAGAGCTCTGCAGCCGGCTGTTCAAGCTGAGGATTCGCTGGTGCGTGGGAATGGCGGCCTTCGAAGTCTGCAACGAGAGGGCCAAACGATTTAATGAGGGCTTCGAGCGAGGCGCTAGGCTTTCGCCGGCGAAGCTCTATCAACTCGCGTATAGAAAACTCCAGGTATCCATCAAGATAGAGCGACTTTGCCAGATAGAGGCGCGCACGAAGATCTGAAGGCAGGCGTGTGATTCGCTGGAGTGCCAGCTCGCGAAGCTCCCGTCTGCCGGACGGATCGTCCATCAACTCGGCAGCGAGCTCAAAAAAAATCTCTCCGTCAGGAGCCCCTTGAAGGGACCGACGGAGAGATTGAATACGTTCTGACTTCACGTATCAGCGGCGATGCCGCCTCTAGGTGGTAGTCGTCGTTGTCGTCGTGCACGCTGCACGCTGCGCAGCGGTCGGGCACTGCAGACTGGTGCGCTCTGGCTCACCCGAACTGCAGTTGTTAACCGCGTCGAACTGGAGCGCTACACTCTTCGTCACTTCGAAAGAGTTTCCTGCTTCAGAGACACCGGTCACGATAATCGTGTGATTCCGCGTTCCCGCACTAACCGGCAGCGCACTGCTTCCACCGCTGTTGTAGCAGAGGTTGCTCGTGCAGTTCTGGCGTGTCGTGAAGATCCCCGAGAGGACAGCGGTGCCGCCACCGGACTTCACTTCAAGCGCCTGGCCTTGTGCCGCCACGACTGTGTTGCTTCCGAGACGGAACTCAACTGTCTGGACAATCACATTCTCATTCGTGTCGTTCTTCAGCGTGATTTGGTACGACGTGAAGGTGAACGGCTCCGACGAGCAAGTCGTGGTACAGATGTCACCCGTGTCGGTCACGCAACGGCTCGGAACGATATCGATCGGGCCGAGTGAAGTGGGGCCACCGGCATCTTGCAGGCGGAAGCTCATCACACGCAGACCAATGCCGTCGTCAACATCCGGAGTCTCATCGATAATCCGTCCGCCGCCGAGGTTTCCACCAGCTGCACCAGGAAATCCTTGGAATCCAGCCGGCACGTCGCCTTCAATGCGGAGCCGGCCACGATCAACCGAATTGAATCCATTCTGCGCTCGGCACTCCATCATGTAGCTGCCCGGGAGCAAGCCGCCGATGACACCGCTCATATAACCATCAGGATTCGTTGCTTCGACGGAGATACCGTTCGACGCAGGCTCGATGATCGAAATTCCGCGCTCAGTGTCGCAGAAGATTCGGGCGAACGGGATACCTGCGCCCTTGGCATCTGTCAGACGCACTCGGAACGGAACTGTGTCGCCGACGCCGATTGTGATGTCGTCATCTTCGATTTCGAGAACGAGCTGACCGCCTGAGCCGCCGTCGGAGACGAATGGGGTGGTCGTCTCAGCTCTGTCAGCACCGGAGCCACCATCTGTTTCGCCTGTGCATCCGACGAATGCGAGCAGGAGTGCCGCCGCCGCTGCCATTACAGGGGGAAGAAAACGTTTCATTGTATTGCTCGTTTGAATCATGTTCCGCATCGAACCTTACCCTCCGCAACTCATCTGTTAGAGCGACTCTGCTGAGGAGCCCGTCGAGGATCCTACGGTTGTAGTTGTTCCGTCGTCGCCTGTGTCACCGCCGTCGAATCCGTCGACGTCGCCGCCGGTTCCGGTCGATCCCGTTCCGCCATCCGGATTGGGGAATTCAGCAACTTCGAAGAATGTGACTGTGATACCGGCTTCGTTTGTAGCGAAGGCATCGCCGGCTGAGCTCACGCCCGTTGCCCGGCAGAGTGCCTGCATTCGGAAGGGGAGTTCCGGCAGCGCTTCACGATTGTTGTTCAGATATGAATAGATATCTGGACCGATGACCGGAAACTGCGAGAAGAGGCGTCCGCCCTGACCGGTTGCCGGTCCGGACGTCCCGACGGTGCCGCCACCGCCCGCTCCACCGCCCGTCGCGCCTGCGGTTGCTCCACCGGCTTGACCAGCAGTTCCACCGGCTGCGCCAGCTCCACCGCCACCTGCACCGAAGCCGACGTTACCGGAAGCACCTGCTCCATCGATACTCGGTCCGCCGATGCCGGGATTCGGTGTAACGACACCAGCCGCTGCGAAGCTATCCGGTGGAATCGATAAGCTCGATCCCGGGACGAGATATTCGCAATCGAACTTCGTCAGCCGGATAAATTGATTTCTCAGCCGGTTCTCGACACCCATGAACACCAGTGTCTGCTGTCCGACGGCACCTGGAATGCCTTGGATCCCGGAGGCTCCAATATCGCTGCTCAATACAGCATTTACTCCAGAGACACCGGTCGTGCCGGCCGAATCTGCAAAGTAGCCCAGGGCTAGAAATGTTACCCCTTGATCGTTATTTGTCGTCGACGATCCGCATCCTGCAACGATACCCGCGAGCACCGGGGCGGCTACTGCAGCAAACAGGGTTTTTCCTTTCATTGACATAGTCAATCTCTCCGCTCCTCTCGCTCAAATCTACATTAGGCTCGGGTCAAAGCTTCCTTCGACGATATGCGGGGTGATGAAGAAGATCAGTTCTTCGTCCCGCTTATCGGTAAAGGTACGCCGGAAGAAGTGACCGAGCACCGGGATATCCTTGAAGAAGGGCAAGCCTTCCAATCGATCTTGATCGTTCACCCGGTAAACACCACCGAGTGCGAAAGTTTGGCCGCTCTTCACGAGAATCGTTGAAGTCGCCTGCCGTTCCAGAGTCGATGGGATGCCGTCGACTGCGTTCGAACCGAACGTGCTGGACTTTGCGTTGACATCAAGCAGCACGAAGTAGTCCGGTGAAGCCTGAGGGGTCACCTTCAAGGTGATACCGACATCGACTTCCTGGAACGCAGTCGCTCCGCCACCGGATGCGCTCGCGCCGCCGCCCGTCGCCACCGCCAAACCTGAGTTCGGGGTCTTGATACGGATTGTCTCTACGCTCTTGATTTCAGCTTCCTTGTTGTTGACCGTCGCGACTTGCGGACGGCTGATCACGCGGACCTTCCCTTCTTGCTCGAGCGCGGTGAGCCGCATTGCGAGAGCCCGGCTGCCGTCAGCCGAATCGAGAATGGCCGCGATTCCTGAACCGGAGTTTGCTCCGATAGCTGCCGGGAAGTTGATTGCTTGAAGTCCTGCACCTGAGGCAGCAGCTCCACCGACAACAATCGAGTTGGGGAAATTGTTTCCGGTCGCGTTCCCCGTCTGAGGAGACTGCGAGTAGGAGAAGTTCCACTGGAATCCGAGGTCGCGGAGCAAGTTACGAGCTGCTTCGACGATCTGCGTCTCAAGGAGAACCTGCGGTGTGCGCAGATCGAGCTTCTTGATCAGCTGGAGCGTCTCGTCCTGACCCTTCATGATATCCTTGACGATCAGCTGGTTCGTGCGCTCGTCGACCGTTGCCGTTCCCCGTTCAGAGAGAACTGCCTCGACCTGCTCTTTGAGCTCCGATGCGCGCGCGTAACTGACGCGGATGTACTTCACCTTGAGATCTTCGAGGTTCTCAGCGGCCTTCTTTGCTTCACGGAGGGCTTCGCGCTCTTGGCGGAGCTTATCGACCGGAGCGATCCGGATAACATTTCCTTCCGTTACCTGATCAAGGCCGTTGGTCTTGAGGATCACATCGAGTGCTTGGTCCCAAGGAACGTCAATCAAGCGCAGCGTTACCTTCCCGGTAACGTCGTCGCTCGCGATGATGTTCAGGTTGGAAACTTCCGCGATGATGCGAAGCGCATTGTCGATATCAGTCTCTTGGAGATCGAGTGAGATCAACCGGCCCGTGTATGCCTTTGATCCGTCTGCGGAAGGAATCCCTGTCGGATTACGCCGTGCTGCTTCGTCGTCGCCCTCAACGACTTTCGCCGTAGGATCGTTTACCGTCGTGGTAACGGTCTTCTCATCCTTCGGGGCCTCAGCGAGCTGCGCACGTGCTTCCGAGCTGACTGCCGGCGGCTGAGCCGTGACGATCAGGCCGCGTGTTGTGCGCTTCGTGCTCAGTGTTGTTCCAGCATCAACGAACATCCGGAGCTGAACATCGTCGCCAGCTTGAGCTGCGCGGACGACACGGAGTCCGAGCACACTGCCCGGCTGTGCGATCTGCGGCGCCATCGCTGCGTCAGCTGCTGCGCTGTTGTTCAGCGTCAGGACGTATTCCGTCGGGGTTGACTGGCGAAGGTTGTATTTTGGCTCGCCGCTTACATTCAGGATTACTTTTCCTGAATCGGTCGGTGCTTTTTCGAAGGTTAGGGCTTCGAGGCGGGCAGTCGGCTGCGAATCATATGCTGGGGCGGCAACTTCAGATGTCACCGGTGCATCATATCCGGTGGCCGCTACCGGTGCCTGTCCTTGGCCGAAGTTCACGAGGATCCCAGTCGGGGTCTGCTCGATGGTCGGCGTGGTCGCACTAGCGAGATCGAAGACGATTCTGCTGCCGTCAGGACGCTTTCCGATCCGGATTGCGCTGACAGACGAATCGTTCGTGACGGGAAGGCTTGCGCTCGACAGAGCAGGCGCGCCCTTCAGATCGACGACGAACCGCGGGGGGTTCGAAGCGGTGAAGCTTTCGACGTTGGTGATCGTCTCACGCGAGGAGATCTCGTATGTGCTGCCGTTGGCCGAGCTGAGACGATCGATGCCCAGTGTGTTCGGCGAGATGACGGATATCGTCTCGCGATTCACTGTGGCCGCGCCGTCCATTGCTGGAGCAGCGGTATCGTTTGCAGCGGTTACCTCGGAGCTAGCGAGCTCGCTCGACGGCGTTACGCTTTGACGCGGTGTGCAGCTTGCCAACCCGCCGACTGCGAGAAGAGCAACTGCTGCTAACCGGGCCTTCGCGAAACGCGCGCCTTGAATAAGAGTGGAATCGAAGTCTTTTGTAACCATACTTGCGACATTACGCTCCGCCAGCGGCGCAGCAACTGGAAGAAGAGGACTGCCCTTCACGATCATGAATTCTCTCCTCAAAGCCCGTGCAGTGAATGAGTTCTCCTCACTCACCGTCAGATGCGGTGCTCAGGCTGATCCTGCTCACCATTGACACTTCAGAAATCGGCTGCGCCATTCGCAGCTAAGTCCGCTGGCTGAATACCCAAATGGCAGAGACTCCGCAAAGGAAAAGATCGCGGAAGGTCGCAGATTTATGCTGTTGAAAGTTGCTGGGGAGTTTACGAGTAAAAAACTGCGCTGTTTGATTCAGGCGAATTCAGCGGGCGTAAACGAACGATCACCTGGCGCGAAACATGGCGGAAGATTCTTTTTCGCATCGCAGAAAATCGTTGTTTCTTCCCGGTGACGACTCGCAAAAGTGCGTTTTTTTTTGAGGGGTCTGTCGATATCGAAAGTTTTCGGCACGAAAATTTCTGAAAATTTCAGCTGAATGAGAAGGAAAAGCTGTCGAAGAGCGGTCTAGTCTTCTGCTGCAACAGGCTTTTTCTTCCGCCGGGACTTCGCTTTGTCCGCTTCCTCAAGCTTCGGACGCTCCGATTCCTCGAGGAAACGGAAGGTCGTCGCCGTCAGCGCGGTGGTGAGCTGAATCCTATCTTTATCGATCACGGGCTGCGCGATCTCGAACTTGTCGATGTTCACGATCCGCTCGAGATGCCCCACCTCGTCAAAGAAGGTCGCAACCTGATTGAACGTTCCGCGCACGGCAACCATCACCGGCACTTCGGCATAGAAGTCCCGCTTCTGTTCCGGTTGCGGCTCGAACAGCGGAACTTCGAGTCCGGAGTTCTTTGCTTGATCCGAAATGCTGTCCAGGAAGAGGTGAATCTCACGCCTATCCGGCAACTCCTTCAGCGCGACAGCGAGTTGTTGATCAAGGATCTCGACTTCGCGCTGATACACGTCGAGGTTGCGTGCGATCCCTTCTTGCTCAAGCACCTTCGCTCGCAGACCTGCCGGGCCCTCAACGGCGGCATGCAGCTCTTCGATCTCGTCGGCGAGCGGTGAGTAGAAGGCGAAATAGAAAGCGGCGACTAACAAGGCGATCGTTCCGCCGAGGATCCCGATCTTCACGTTCGCGGGACTTTCAAAGATGCGTTCGAGGCGCTCGTTCATGCGGCACCTCCGCTCTGCTGAACGGCACTGTTAGCGGCAGTCTTTCCGCCCTTTGCGGCACCTTCCTCTTCGTCAGCGCCCTCTTTCTTCTTTTCGATTCCGGGGGTCTTCAGCGCCACGGTGATGAAGAACTCTTTGAGCTTCACATTCGCTTTCAAAAATTCCGTAGACTTGATCAGCTCAATTCGATCCCGTTCGAAAAAGGGAAACTCTCCGAGCTTCCCCATGAACTCAGCGATTGTCTGGTTGTCGAGTGCAACACCTTTGAGCTCGAGGAAATTATCTTTCTGGGTGATCGACGTGACCCAGGCGCGCTCCGGGATCGCCGTGTTCAGGTCATCAAGCACGTGTACGGGACCGTTCTTCTTTTTCTTCAGCGTGGCGATCGTGGTCAATTTCTCGCGCAGAGTCTTTCGCTTATCCTCAAGATCTTGAACCTTCTTTGTCGTCTGTTCGAGCTTGCGCAGCCGGGCCTCAAGCATCGCTTTATCTTCAGTCAGCGCGATTTGGCCGGAGCGCACGTTGTCGCTGACAAGAAACAGCACGAAGAGCGTCATCAGCACGCTGCCAAGATAGAGAAAGCCCTGCAGCGCGTAGGTGCGCGAGTTGTCTACTTTCTCTCCGAGGAGGTTTATCCGGATCATCTGGCTTCTCTTCCCTTACGACAGGCCTGTCGAAGGCTTGTCTCCGAAACGGCGCAGGCCGAGCCCGACGCAGGTTACCATCTGACTTCCGATCTCACGCAAAAATTCTGCATCGAAACCGCTCGACGTATCGACCCCTTTGAACGGATCGATGCGCTCCACCGGAATTCCGGTCTTCGAGCGCAGCTCTTCGGTGAAACCGCTCAATTCCGCTCCGCCTCCGCAAAGGTAGATCACCTCGAGCTGCTTATCGGTGTTCGCTGCATTCCAGAAGAAACCGATCTGCCGGTGGATCTCAGAAGCCACGTGCTCTGTTGTCCGCTCGATTGTTTCGGCAATTAACGCCTCGTCGAAGCCGTCTGGGATCTTCCCGAGCTTCGCCTCTTCCGCCTGCTTGATCTGCATGTTTAACGCTTCGCAGAGCGCGTCGGTATAGAGCCGGCCGCCGACACCGATATCTCCGGTGAAGAGCGAACTGCCGTTTTGAAGGATGTTCACCCCGGAGAAGCGCGATCCGACATCGAGCAGTGCCACGGTCTGCGAGCGCATCTGCGGATAGCTGAGCTCAAAGGCGTTCTCTACGGCAAAGTAGTCCACATCCGCGATTGCCGGCTCAAGCCCGGCTTGCTCGAGTGCTTCGAGGAAGCTCAGAACGATCTCATTCTTCACCGCGACGAGCAGTAGGTCGGAGCTTCCGGGATTCGAGCTGGGAAATATCTGGTAGTCGAGATGCACTGCCTCGATCTTGTGCGGAATGTAATTTGCCGCCTCAAACTGAATATTTTCGAGAAGCGCCTCGAGCTTCGAGTTCGAGAGCGAGACCTTTTTCGTAAAGACCGCTGGTCCCGGGAGCGCAAACGCCACCTTCTTGCTCGTGATCTCATTCGTCTCGAGCAGGGTCCGCAGCGTGTTTGCAACGACCTCGGGTTTCGAGACGGCGTTGTTTGAGAGGACACCCGAAGGAAGTGGAGCAATGGCAGCTGTTTTCAGCTTCGGGCGGGAAGGGTCCGAGATGTCGAGCTCCAGCGCCTTTATTGAGCTTGAGCCGATATCCACAGCCAGGAACTGCTCGTGTTTTTTCGGTCCAAGAAGAGAAGAAACCATAACGATAATGTGCCTTCGCCCAAGCTCTCCGTGACTTGCCGCAACAAACCAGAGAGCATCCCCCTATGCCAATGGATTCTTCTCCGCAGCTGATCGATTCTGTCAGATC
>CAYOAK010000002.1:13178-43193 GCA_964401925.1 uncultured Bdellovibrionales bacterium
AGGTTTTGGAGTGGGCGTATCTAAAAGATTGCCAAGAAACTTTGAGGTTTCTGCGCAGCCGGGGTGAAAATTTACACGAAAGCGTTCACGGAGGGCGTCTGAACCGCCCCCTGAGGGGCTAGGAGCAGCTTTGGTGTCCGATTTTCAAGACATGGCCTGAACGGTTTATTCCGACCAATCCCCGCGAAAACCGGGTGGAATTTTCTTCGCGGCTCAAAATCGATTCCCGCAATCGATCGGGGGGCTTTGAATGACTCGCCCCAAATGCATAAGTGGTATTCTCGCCGGGACGAGGAGGAGACGAGGAAGTGCAGCAGGAGTTCAAGAGAATTGTTGAGGTCGCTCTCCCCGGGGTTCCAAAACCATTGCTCTACGGTGTGCCGGACGAACTTGAGCTGATTGATGTCGGTTACGAGGTGGCTGTTCTCGCGAGAGCAAGGAAAGCGCACGGCTGGGTCACCGGGATAAGCGAGAAGCGCCCCGAGGGGATTCGTCTCCGTCCGATCATCTCAGCGCACCAAGCCTTTCTTCCCTCACAGCTCGATCTCTTTCGCTGGATGGGACGCTACTACGGCTATCCGCTCGCCGAGACGATTGATTGTGCGATTCCACAATTTCGTTCGAGACGGCCCACGCGAACGAAAGCAGAAAAGCGGGGCGACATTAAGCTTGTCGGCGGACGTCCGGAAAACCTGACCCCCGGTCAAACAGCTGCACTCAATGCTATCAGCGCAGCGCTCCGTGATCGGGTCTTTGCAGCCTTCCTCCTCTTCGGAGTGACGGGCAGCGGAAAAACAGAGGTCTACCTCCGCGCGCTTGAAGCTCTGATGCAAACCGACGGAGGCGCCATCGTGATCGTTCCGGAGATCGCGCTGACTCCGCAGCTGATTGATTATTTTGAGACCCGGCTTTCCCATGAAGTTGCGCTGCTCCACAGTGAGCTCAGCCCCGGCGCGCGGCAGACGATGTGGGAACGAATTTTACGGGGTGAATTGCGCATCGTGCTCGGGGCGCGTTCCGCGATTTTCGCTCCCGTTCGAAATTTAAGGTTCATCGCCGTCGACGAAGAGCACGAGTCCTCCTTCAAGCAGTCGGATTCGCTTCGCTACAACGCGCGCGACGTCGCGGTGGTGCTTGCCAAGCAAACAGGCTCGGTCGCGGTTCTCGGATCGGCCACCCCCTCTTTCGAAAGCCTGATGAATGTGAAGCGGGGGGCCTACAACCTTCTCGAGTTGAAAGAACGGGCAAATGCCAAACCGGTGCCGGCGATCGAAGTCGTCGATCTTTCGAAGGTCCGGCGCGCGGAGATGATCTCTCCGAATCTGTCTCCCCGTTTTTACGATCTCCTCCGGGAGACACTGAGCGCAGGGGAGCAGGCGATCATTCTTTACAACCGGCGTGGATTTGCGAGCTATCTTCAGTGCGAGAGCTGTCAGGAGGTCGTGCTCTGTCCGAACTGCTCAATCACCCTCACCTATCACCGCGGACAGGAACAGGTGCTCTGTCACTACTGCGGCATCCAGCTTCCGCTGCCGACACGCTGCCGGGTCTGTCTCGATCCGCGAACAACTTCGGTCGAGGATCTTGATAGCGCTGCCGAGATCGGAAAGCTCGCCCTCCGCGGAGCCGGGACCGAGAAAGTGATCGAGGAGATTCGTTCACTCTTTCCGGAGACGGCGATTTTGCAGATGGACCGGGACTCGATCACTTCCAAGGAGGGTTACCGGGAGATTCTCACGGCGATGCGCTCCGGCAAGGCACAGCTGCTCGTCGGAACACAAATGATCGCGAAGGGACACGATCTTCCGGATGTAACCTTCGTTGGGATCATCGACGCTGATATCGGCCTAAGCACCCCTGATTTCCGAGCGAGCGAGCGGGTGTTGCAGCTCATCACCCAAGCGGCCGGGCGAGCCGGCCGGGGACTGAAAGCCGGGCGGGTGCTGATTCAAACGAGGCAGGCGCGACACCCCACGATCGTCGCCGCTGCGAGCGGACGCTTTATGGCATTTGCGCGATTCGAGCTTGAGCGGCGGAAGGCGCTCTCCTACCCGCCGTTCGGCAGGCTTATGCGGCTCATCGTTTCCTCACCGGATGCGTTTGATGCCGAGCGAGGCGCGGGTGAAGTGTCACGGATGCTGGAAGAGCTTATTCCGTCATTACTCAAACAGCATGAGGGGAAGGTTCGTTTCTCCACCCTTGGACCTGCGCCGGCGCCGCATGAAAAGCTGCGCGGCCGGTTTCGTCATCATTTCCTGGTGAAGTGTTCCTCGGCAGCGGCGCTCTCTCAGCTCGCCGGAAGCTTTCTCGAGCGCTACCAGCACTGGAAGAATTTCGATGACCTGCGAGTCGCGGTGGATATCGATCCGGTCGAGATGCTGTGAAGCGAGGAGCTTTTACTTTCGGTACTGCTCGGCGCTGACTTGCTCCAACCAGTCCACTGCCTTGCCGTCAAGCCGCTCCTGAATGGCGATGTGGGTGACCGCCGTCGTCGGCGTCGCTCCATGCCAGTGCCTCTCCCCCGGCGGGAACCAGACCACATCGCCCGGGCGGATCTCCTCAACCGCTCCGCCTTGCTGCTGCGCCCATCCGCAGCCGGCCGTGACGATCAGTGTCTGGCCGAGGGGATGAGTGTGCCACGCAGTTCGCGCACCGGGCTCGAACGTAACGCTCGCACATTGAACACGCGCCGGCTCCTGCGCCTGAAAAAGCGGATCGATTCGCACTGTGCCGGTGAACCAATCTGATGGCCCGTTACCGGAAGGCTGCGAACCGATTCTTTTGATCTCCATCTGAGAACTCCTTCGCGAACGCTACGGCAGCACGAACTTCATCCAATTCACCGCGACGCTCCAAGGTTCGCCCTTCGACGGCGCGGGATGCGTCAAAAAGAACACGAGGTTCTTGTCCGCCCGCAAGACTCCGGGAGGAATGGTCAGCTCGCCGGTTTCGATCCGGTTCGCGCGCAGACTCACTTCGCCAACTACAGTGCTGTTGATGATAACTTTTAAACTACGCGGCTCGCTGCTCACGGATTGAGTGCCCGCTGGCTTGTAGAAGAAGTTGAGCCGCAGCTTTGCTCCCAATTTTTTGAACTGCGGAAGGCCTTCGAGCTGAAAGATCGCCTCTCGTTCCAGGATTGGACGCATTGCGAGGCCGTTCTGCGTAGTGGGCTTTCCCCAACCGGCTACGAGATGCTCCTTACTGCGGCCCAAATCGTATGCGGCTTGTGCATCGACAAAGAGTGAACGCTTTCCCGGCTGGCGATAGGTGAAGACGACAGCCCAGTCGGGCCGGTGCGAATACGGTGGAAGAAGCGCGAAGTTCTTAAACTCACCGGCCGCCGCAACTTCGGAAAAATTCTCGAGCGAAGTGATGAGGAACGAGGGAGGCTCCTCTGCAAATCTCTGCTTGAGCTCAGCCGGACTCGCCGCACCGACAATTCGGGGCAGCATCTCGTGGTACACCCGCTCGTTCAGAGCGATCGGCGACCATTTATAATTCAGTGTGACGAGCGGCTGTTTTGCAGCGCGGCTCTGTTGAAGGATCTCGCTCACAACTTGATCGAGAGCCAGGTGTTCGGGTTGAGCGAGCACCCAAGCCGAGGCGAACTGAATCTTCTGCCCGAGACCGATTACGCCTCCGAGAAAAAGCAGCACGAGTCCAGCCTGAAGGACTGGACGGGAATCGCGGCGGAAGAGCTCGATGATTTTGTGGTACGTCAGAGCCATCACCGCTCCGCAGAGCAGGGCCATCGCGGGGTATGCCGGCGCGATATACCAGTTCAGACGTGACGGAACGGCGGTGTAAAGCGCCACCGGCGCCCATGCCCAAACACGCAGATAGAGGTAGCGTCGATCAGATCGCTTAAAGACTTGAAAGAGCGCAAAGAGCGACCCTGCAACCAAGATCTCAGGCGGCACGCAGCACCGGCCGAGAAAGATCCGCCGGGTGTAAAACCAGAATCGGTTCTGATTGTGAAAGCCTTCGGTCGCTCGCTGCAGAACCTCGCTCTTTACGATGGTGTCGTATGCACCAGCGTGCGCGAGGAGCTGTGGAATGAAGTATGCCGCAGGAATCAGCACGGCTGCCGCGATTCCGGAGAGCGCAGGAATCTTTGCATTACGCCAAATCAATCGAAGATCACCCGATAGAAGTGCGAAAAGCCCGAGCACTGGAATCGGAAGCAAACCCGCCGCGCTCTTCGTCAGAACTGCTAATCCTACAAGAGCACCGCTGATGAGTGCCGGTGTGAGGAGTCGATCCCTCTCTCCATTTCGCAGCCGCTCAAAGAACTGCCATGCCGTAACGAAGCAGAGGGTCAGGAGCAGAACAAGCATGCTGTCCTGCGTAGCCATCCGTGCGACGTGATAGAACATGAAAGATCGCGAGCCGAGGAGACCGAGCACGGCGATCACTCCCATCAGCCTCGATCCAAACACTCTGCGCGAGAAAAAATAGAGTGTGAGCGCGGTGAGGACGCCGCAGAGACCATCGACAATCCGATAAGAGAGATTCGACTCGCCGAGCAGCGAAACAGGAATCGCAGAAAGCCACATCTTGAACGGCGGCTTATTGAAGTAGAGATCGCCGAACGCTCTCGGAGTGAACCACTCCCCACTCTTCAACATCGTCTGCGTGACGTTGACGTGAAACGACTCATCGGAGCGATGGAACGAGGTCTGCCCGATGTTCCAGAAGAGAAGGAAGAATGCGAGCGGCAGGAGAATCGAGAGGTCGAGCAGCGTCCCGAACCCGAGGCGGCGCGCGCGGCGAAGATGAGCCTGCTCGTGTGGCCCCCCGGCCGGAAGGATAGGGGCCTCCGGCTCCTTTCGAAGGGCATTCGTTGTCACTCGCGGGGAATTCATCGGCGCCAAAGTGCCAGATTTTGCGTCCCAGGCAATGACCCTACGGCGTCCCCCCGGTTTTACTCGTAAAACTCCGCTCCCTGAACGAGGCACGCAGAGAGAGTAGAGGCTTTACTGGGACCGCCCCGCTTCGATGTGTACGCAGCTGAACAGAGCCTAAGGCGATCACCGTTCGAATGCATAAACCGGCAAGCGGGCGAGGCCGCCCACGGTCCCAGTAAGGCAGAACTGCCACATAAGGGGTGATCCCCTAGCCTTTCTTCGACGCGAGCGGCGCAGAGTCGTGCCAAAGGGATTCGAAGATGACGGTTTGGTAAAAGGCCGCGATCTCGGGGCTCTCCAGGATGGTACAGGTGACCGCACCTTCGGCGAGAGACTTGATTGCGAGTTTATCGTCCCAGCAGAAAAATCCAACGTTCCAGCCCCGGCTGACGCGCGAGAGCCGCACCTGCATTGAGTATGCCGGGAGCCGGTTCTTCACCTTTCGGACAAAGTCGCAGTAGGGCCAGATCAAACGTGCAGTGATCCCGGCGTCCGAGCGGCGGCGATAGTAATCTTGAAGAAAGTCTTCGCCCACGAGCTCCGAGAACTTTTCGATATCCGTTACAACCAGGACTTCGCTTTTCGCCGAGAGGGACGACTCGAGCATCCGCTTCAACCCTTCGACTCCGTGATGGAGACGAAGCTGCGGAGTACTTTTGGTCTGACGTTGCAGCTGCTGAAGAAGCGTCAACGCTTGCTCGGCGTGATCTTTTGCGGCGACGATCTCCTGCTCTTTCCGATTGAGGAACGCCATTAAGGCGTTACTCTCGGCTGAAACAAGCAGACGCTTTCGTTCCCTTCGAGTTTCGTAGGCGAGCCCTTTCTCGAGAAGGCTTTCTGCTGCGCTATGAATCGTCACACGATTCTCACCGAGCCGCCCCGCGATCTCCTGAACGGTGGAAGCGCCGTAGCGCCAGAGGTCTACGAGAATTGCCCCTTCGCGCCGCGTGCATCCGGCGTTCCGAAGATGCTCAACGATTCTGGTTTGTTCGCCCGCCGCCATGCGCATTTTTGTAGATTGCTGTTCTACATTTTCGCTGAGTCTCCGTTTTTGAAACAGGGGGAATAATGCCTAGCAACGGAGAACACGATGAAAACAAGACTTTTGCAGTTTGTCCGGAGCCTGTCGAACGTTGCCACAATTCCTACATTAGCAATATTCCTGGCTTTTCCCCTGGTTTTCCCCGGACAGGTGGCCGCTGAAGCTTGCCGGATGAAGATCGGGGCGATGTTTCCCCTCACCGGCCCGGCTTCGCTGATCGGCGAACGTTCACAACAAGCGGCGCAACTGGCGCTCGAGGAGCTTCCCCCTGAGCTGAGAGAGCGAATCACGATTCTCTATGAAGATACGGAGATGAAAGCAGCGGTGGGGTTTCGCGCAGCTCAGTCCCTCTTGAGAGACCCCGAGGTGACGGCGCTGACAGGCTTCGGCTCAGAGATGGTCACTGCAATCTCCGCACTCGTGGAAACAAAGCGTGTGCCGGGAATCTACGTTACGCCCGACCGCCGTCCGATCATCGGAAAGCAGCAGCTCTTTCGTCACTGGGTCGATGGGAAAGATATGCTTGAGGCGATTCTCCCCGAAATGCGAAAGCGGGGGGTGCGGAAGATCGCCCTTGTCTACTCCGAGATCCCGGCGATGACCAGATTCGGAGAAGAGCTCCGCAGCTCAGTCGACAAATTGGACCTCACGATCGCCTATCAAAGTAACGTTTTACCGAGCGAAACGGATCTCCGCTCGCTGGCCCAAGCTGCAGTAGCGCAGAATCCCGATGCGATTTTTTTCTTTCTGCTTCCGCCCCAGACCTCGATCTTCATGAAGCAGCTTCGATCGCTGAATCGCGACCTGCCGGTGTTCACATATATCAACGTCGAGAACAGCCATGAAGTTGAAGCCGCACAAGGCGCACTCGAAGGCGTGATCTATTCCGGCCCCGTTTTTGAGGATCCTTTCGTTTCCCGGTTCATCGCACGCTTCCATGAGTATCCGGAGTTCGCCTCGGGAAACATCTACGACATCGTTCGGATTTATGCTGCCGCGCTGGCGAGCGGTGCGTGCACCCGTAAAGAGTTTCGAACCTACATTTCTGCTCTGAAAAGTTTCTCCGGAGTTCTTGGAGAGTACGGGGTGGAAGATGGAAATGATTTCCGGTTTCCGGTGCGGGCGAAAGTGATTGAGGAAGGAAGCTTTCGCTTCCTTCGTTGATGCGGCCGGTTTGCTCTAAGCGGCAACCGCGCCGTTGTTGCCGGTTGCCGTCTTGAACAGGTTGGCGAAAGCCTGCGGATCTTTCTTCGAAGCGCCCTGGGCGGCTTTGATCAGATCTGCAAATCCCCCTTGCTCGCCTGCAGGCACAGCACCCATAAACGACGCCGAGATTGCTTCTACCGATCCTTTCAGATCGACCGGTCCGATGCTGCCGTTCTTGATATCCTGCGATCCGCGCTCAATGCACATCTTCACGCCCTGCTGAACGAGCATCGGATTCCCCGTTGCTACGCCCACGGCCACCATTGCGGCTGCAGGACCGTAACGGGCGATGATTTTTCGCCCTTCCTCGGTTGCCAGCGGGCACATGATTTTCATCGCGTGCCGGAACTCCGGGCTCGTCATCGGCAGCATGACATGCCGCATCGTTTCGTCGTTGATGACATTGCGCGTGAGTGCGTGTCGAACTTCCTTGTTCGAAATCGGGCTAAGCACAGAGAAAATACTCATACAACCTTCCTTGCGGTGCTCACTTCCGATACTTCGGACGCTGAACACAGTTAAGGAAGTTATTGGTGTGGCCCCTCCTCTGCGTTGCCTTTCCAACGTAAATTTTATGCAAAAAGTATGCGCGCTTATCGTATCTGATCGAATCGGATCGCAACCGGATCGAGAACGCTCTACTGACGCGTCTCGAACGGAAAACTCGCCTCGAACTTCTGCACGAGCGGGCTAGACGCATCGACTCCGCAGAATGAAAAGGGTCCCGCCGGAGAAGGCTTTTCGAAGCGGTGCTCGCGCAGACAAGCGTAGTATTTCGGAAGGAACTCCTGAATCCTGGTCACCGCCGCCGACGGCGATTTTCGCAAGAACGGCAGGCAGTCGATTGAAAGGCCGATTTGCGCCTTCGATCCGCAACTGAAGATCAACATCTCTCCCGCCTGATCAATGAACGTGTAGCAGCCCGCTGGAATCGCGTTGATTCGCTTCAGCAGGACGATACGGTCCCCACGACGAAACTTTACCTTTCTCATCTTCTGTTCTCCGCATAACCGGACGGCAGGTCCGGATGTTTGGAGAGATATCGAAGGAACTGGGGTTTTGTTTCGTGCAGAGAGCCGCCGATACGAGTTTCACCTGAAAGCCGCACTGGCCTCCTGAGTGCTTGACGAAATCCGAGCGCGAAATGGAACTTTCGGGACGATGTGTAGAAGCGCCATTTGCAAGGGGGGCGGGTGGTCTCCTTACTAACCGCCGCGACCAAGCCAGTGCGTTAAGCGATGCGTAACCCAGCGGTACTCAAACAAAATAGGGCATGCATTCATCTCTTAATATGCACCGCCGTTCGCTGAATACATAATGTGCTCCATGAAGGTTTTTTCAATCTCCATGAAAACGTTTTATGACGTGAACATCGCGTTCATGCTGATCATGGTGATCAGCTGCGTGACATCCATCGTCATCGGGAATTTCTACGGCAATGCCATTGCGGTCGGACGGAGTTGTCTGTACGCCGCGATGTGCAGCCTCGCCACCTGCACCATCACAATGGTGCTGGAAGGCGTCCGAGCGCTGGTCAGCATTCGACGCTGAATCAGCTCGGACCTTTCAGGTTGAACCAGCCGGTATGGTACCACCTTACGCGTAGCGTTAAACGGACCCCCTTCTTTACCGCTTCGACTCTCCCAGGGAAGAAAACTCGGGCACTCGGCCGACCGGATGCCGTTTGATTTCTCTATTCCGGCAAGTCTGTCGAAATCGAATAGCTCGCGTTACAGATCGACCGATTTCAGATGCCGGAAGTGGCCGTTCGCGTGAATGCGCTCCTTGAGCTCAACGCTCTTCATCGCTTCAGGAATCACACGGCGGTAATAGACGATCAGCTCGCGTAGCCGTTCGTTCTCGTTTGTAATCACCAGCAGCTTCTGCTTCTCGGGCGCATCTAGACCGGCGGCGTGGGCGAGCACGTAGCTCGGCGAGCATCCATCGGGAAAGCGGGGCACAGAGAACTGCTTTCCAACCACTTCAAGCAACCGGCAGTGGAGCGCCACCGCCTGCTCCCGGAGCTGCGCATCGACGGCGACGACGAAATCGTCGAAGAAATCCGCTTCGATCTGTTGATACACTTCGTCGCGAATGATTCTTCCTGCGCGGTAGCGCTTCCGTCCGACGGTCACTATGTCGACGCGCCCATCCGAATATTGGCGGGCGATCTTCTCGACCGCGACAGCGCAACCCACCGTTTCGAGCTTTCCTTCCTGAGCAAGGTGCACTCCGAAGAGTCCCTGTTCCGGGCCGAGCTTACTCCACTCCAGGCATCGGGCGATCATCAGCTTGTAGCGATCCTCGAAGATATGGAGCGGAAGCGCTTCGCCGGGAAATACGGCGACCGGAAGGGGAAACAGCGGAATGATCGCTCTGGTTAACATGGGATTAGCTCGCAGCAGCGGCTTGCGACTGCTTCTCGTAAAGCTGCGCGTACTCGATATCGAGAGCGTCGTATGCCTGCTTCAGGGCGACGTACTTCTTATTGATATCGGGAATCTCGGTTTGGAAATGCTTCAGCTGCATCTGCCCGCTGTTCAGATCGGCTTTCAGCTGAGTCAGCGCTGCGACAAGCTCCGGATGATCTTTTTCTGCATTTAACAACTGATCGAGCTGAATCGCGCAACTTTCGAGCTGCTCGAACAGATGACCGTTTCGAGATTCGATGTCTCGCTCCTGAACTCGAAGCATCTCGAGCTCCCGGCCCGCTTCAATTCCGCTCGCCTCCAGCTCGCGCTCGATCTCTTCGAGCTCACGCAAGCGGACATCAACGGCTTCCATCTCGGCCGCGAGAATCGTGGCTTTCCCCTTCTCTCCGCGGAGTGAGTCCTCGCCTTTCGCGAGATCGCCTTTCAGTGACTGAACCGCGTCCGCGGAGATAAAGCTCAAGCTGAGCTGCGCAAGCTCTCCGAGCACTTTCTGTTTTGCCTCGAGCTCATTCTGGAGAATCTTCAGATTGAGAAATACGATCTCTTTCTGCAGATTTACCTTGCGGTACAGCGAGAAGATCACACCGCCGGCGGCGAGGATAAAGACGGCCAGAATCAGTGAGATCCAGATCCCCACAGCTACACAGTCTCCTCTCCGGCGCCCTCTGCCGCCGGAGGCGGCGCGGCGGGAAATGCATCCGGTACGAGTGAAAACACCTCAAACTCTTTCGGCGTCGGGGGCCGCTTTCGCTCGGAGCCCTTATCCTTCAGCTTCTTCATCCGCTCAATCAGCTGCGGTGAGCGCTCCCACGCTTCTTCCTTGGCCGGGAGATTTTTGCCGAAGTCGATCCGTTTCGTCATCATGTAGACGATCCCTCCGGACCAGGCGATCGCAAGCGCAAGCGCAATCAATCCCCAAAGCCAATCTCTCGATGCCGGGGGCCCATGCTCCTCAGAGCTTTCCCCGCTCAATTCGGTGGCCCCTTCTTCATGTCCCTCGCCCTCATGTACCTCGTGGGCTGTCTCACCCTCCTTCGGCGGCGGACCGACTCGCTCATATTCGATCGCCTCGCTGTTTGAGCGTTGCATCTCTCCGCTCTTCGGATCCTTTCCAGAGAGGCGCGCGGTCACCGAGTATTTTCCTGGCGAGAGCTTCTGGGTGTCGAACTTATAATCGCCCCCCTTCCCGGCCGGTTTTACTTTGTAGACGAGGATCTTTGAGGTCGCGAGATTCTTCGCAAGGATCTCGACCTCCGGGCTCCGCAGCTTCTTCCCGCGCTGAGTGAGCGTCACTGAGAACTGCTCGGGCGTCTTTGCAAACTCGTCTCCCGGAATGAGAGTCAGCTCCAGGGAGCCTTTCGAAAACTCGAGCGGAATCTGTTGCGACCGGCTGAATGTTGCGGAGGTGGCGCTGACGAATAATTTAAAGTTCCCCTCTTCGGTGCCTCGCACGAGCGTCGAATAGATCCCGTCCTCGGCCTTCTCGTCTCCTGCTTCGCCGTTGTCCTCGAGCACACCTTGCTGCAGAACCGAGCCGGTGGAGCTTGAGACAACTTTGTAATGATAGCTGGTGACCGATTTGATCCCAGGCTCATCGAGAATCTTCCCCTTCGAAGTGAGCCGCGCAAAGACATTCTGGGAGTCACCGACGTTCAATGAGGTCTTTGCAAGGTGCACCTGAAGCTTCAGATCCGTGAGCAGCGTGGCAAAACCTTCCGGCGCGTCGATCCCCTCTACCCTCCAAGCTCCCGCAGCCGGCTTCCGGATTGTCACCACGTCAAAAAGCTCTCCGCGGTACCAGCGTACGCCCGGTGGAAATTCGAGCATCGTAATTTTCTCCCCGGTCGGAGAGAAAAGGGAGACTTCCTGCGCGGCATCCTTCCGCGCGATGTAGAAAGTCGCCTCGTGGACATTCGAATCGATCTCGAATCCGCCCTTTGCGAGCTCCACGGTCTGCGGCCGTTTCAGTGAAAGGAAGAGATCCGAGAAGGATTTGTGCAAAGTCTGCACATCCTGAGCGTCAAAGCGCATGCCGCCGCTCTCGGCTGCGATCTTGTTGAGATACTCCCGATCGGCTTCGGGGCTCATTGCGACCGTGTACACCGGAATCTGCGCAGCTCGATATTGCGGAAGCACTTCTCCGAAGAGCTTTGCCGTCAGATTCTCCGCGGTCCCTCGCTCGGGATGCGGGTCCATCTGCCCGTCACTGAGGAGGATGACGATCTTTTTTGCTTCTTTCCGGCCTTCGGCCTGGAGAGTCGCGAAAGCCGCTTCGAGCGGAAGCTCGAGATCGGTGAACCGCCCGCTGTTCGTGATCGTCGGCAGCGCACCGTCCAGCTCTTTCACCGATTCGACGGTGACGGGCGCAAAGGTCGAGACCCGCTTTACCTCTTGATCGAACTGGAAGACGGAAACGCGATCGGTGTCGCCAAAAAAGCGGACGAAGAGCTTCGCTGCCTGATCCCGGAGCCGCTTCGGATCGGTTCGCTGCATGCTGCCCGACGAGTCGAGCAGGACAAGGGCATCAACCTTGGCTTCATCTTCGGCGCTGGAGTCGAATTGATCGTGAGAGAAGGATTTGTCACCGACGTTGTTGTCGAAATCGGCTTCCTTCTTCTTCTCTTCCCGATCCTTCTTCTTTGGCGGAGAGCGCCTGACCCGCTCCGTCTTGTCGCTCCCCCCTTTCTTCTCCTCATTCGCGAATGCCGGAGCAATTACTCCGGCGGTTGAACCGAGCAGGAAGAGAACCCCGGCAACGAGGAGGAGCTTTTTCCAGCACTGAGAAGATAAGAAATGCATGTGGGTATAAGGCGCCAAAACGCTAACACAAGGAGAGCGCGTCCTACTAAGGGGCATTTTGGATGGATTTTGGTTCTACACCGAGAGGAGGCATTACTGGGACCGCCTCTTCTCCCGTGTGGACCCATCCTACTCCCCTTCACCTAGGTCCGGCGCGACAGCCGGTTCTTCACGAACGCGCGGCTCCGTGCCACTCTTGAAATACTCCACAAACGATCCGCCCGGCCGGCCGGAGGCCAGATCGATGGAGACCGGTACGACCGTATCGGGGATGTCGAAGTCGAGCGCCGGTGTGTCCTTCAGAAACGACTTCATGAACGAGAGAAAGATCGGCGCCGCTGCATGTCCCCCGGTCTCGAGCTTTCCGAGGCTGCGCTTCACATCGAATCCGGTCCAAACCCCGGCGGTCCATTCCGGCGTATAGCCGATGAACCATGCGTCCATGTGATTGTTTGTCGTGCCGGTCTTTCCGGCGCAGGGCTTCCCCAGACCTTTGACAATCGTCGCCGTTCCGCGCTCGACCACCCCTTTCATCATATTCGCCATAATGAACGCCGTATCGTCGCTCAGGACCTTCTTCTGGTTCGGAAGCTTCTCGAAGATCTTCGTTCCGTTTCGATCCCAAATCTCCTTCACGACAATCGAGTCTGCGAGCCAGCCGCTCGCCGCAAACGCACCGTACGCTCGAACCATTTCAATCAGCTTCACCTCCGGAGTTCCGAGAGCGATCGACATGTTCCGGGCTATCTCGGTCGTCAGTCCGAGATTTCTCGCCGCCTGAATCCCGCGATCGATCCCCATCTTGTTCAGCATATAAACTGAGACGACGTTCCGGGAGCGTTGAAGCGCAGTGCGTAACGTGATTGGACCGAGGAACTTGTGATCAAAGTTCTGCGGCGACCAGATCTTTCCGTTTCCCGCGACGAGAGAGATCGGACTGTCCGGCACGATCGTGGAGGGGGTGTAATGCAGCGCATCTATCGCAGCGGTATAGATGAAGGGCTTGAACGAGGAGCCCGGCTGAAGCTTCCCTTGGGTCGCGCGATTAAAGACGTTTGCCCTGTAATCGAAACCGCCGACGATCGCCTTTACTTCGCCGGTCAGCGCGCTTGACGCGATGAAAGCGCCCTCTACTTCGGGCCACTGATTAAGCTGAAACTTCACCTTTGCCGCGGTGTCGGTGATCGGCGAACGTTCGCTCTCGTCGAGCGAAACATCAACATAGACCCCTGGTGCCACCATCTTGATCGGATCGACGCCGATCGCCGATGTGACATCCTCTGGATTTGGAAGATAACGCTTGGCCCAATTCGCCTTCGAGATGTCGAGCTCTCCCTCGAATTTTCCGAGCTTCACCTGCACGATGTTCGTGCCTTTCTTTATCCCGGTCACCAGCGCGCGATAGATCTCTCCGCCTTCGAGCAGCTCCGGACGAAGCCGGGGCAACGGTTCCGATGCATGGGTCGCCTTCTTCTCCGAAATCGGCCCGCGCCAGCCCATCCGTTTATCGAGCGCCAAAAGCCCTTCGCGAACGGATTTCGTCGCGGTGTCGTTCGCCGGCAAGCTTGCCGCAGTCACCAGCCGGAATCCTCCGGGACGCCGAAGGCTGAACTTCCGATCGACGCTGCGCAGTAAATCTTCTGAAACGTTGATGGCGTGCGAAACGTAATAGGGAGCGTGATACATCTTGTCGAGATTCATCGGCTCGATCTTGATCTTCTCGGCTCTCGCCGCATCGTACTCCGCTTTCGTAATGAACTGATTCCGGAACATCTGGCCGAGCACATAGTGCTCCCGGTCCATCGCGATGTTCCAGTTCTTCGGATTGATCAATTCGCTCGGACGCTGCGGGAGCGAGGCGAGGAATGCCGCCTGAGCGATTGTGAGATTGTTGAGGCTCTTGTGAAAGTGCATCTGCGCCGCGGCTTTCACGCCGTAGGAATGGTTCCCGAGAAAGATATCGTTCAGATAGATCGTGAAGATCTCATCCTTCGTCAGGGCTTTCTCCAGGCGATACGAAAGGATCGCTTCTTTCGCTTTACGCTCGAAAGTTTTCTCCCGGCTGAGCAACAGCGATTTGACCACTTGTTGCGTGATCGTCGAAGCACCTTGCTTCGTGCCTTGCGCCTGGAGATTCACCCACATCGCGCGGAAGATGCTGAGGAAGTTGATCCCCGGATGCTTGTAGAAGCTCGAATCCTCCGCTGCAAGAAATGCCTGACGCACACGAAGCGGAACCTCCTCGAGCCGAACCGGATACCGGTACTGATCGAAGATCTCCGCCATCAACGTTCCATCTTCGCTGTAGAAGGAGGAGACCGCTCGCGGGTTGTAGTCGCTCAGCTTCTCCAGCTTCGGCAGATCGCGTGTGAAACGCAGGTAATAATAGTATCCAACGACGCCGCCGGTCGCACCGACTCCGAGGCCCGTGCTGAGGCAGAAGAAAAAGAGAAACTTGAAGATCTTGCGAATCACGATCGTTTACAGAGCAGCTGCGCCATCTCTGCGGAGATGATCCCCCGCGCGTGGATGGTACCGAGGTCGAATAGATACTCCCTTGGCTGGCTCGCTTCCGGCCTATTCTGAACCATGCTCTCGACCTCTCCAAGCACTAAGAATCTGAGCCGGCGCCCGTCGCGAAAACTACCGTTTACCTCGCAGATTGGGGGAACTTTACTGAAAAGCCTTCCCGGAAGGCTTTCGTAGCTCAGCACTTGCAGCCGCTCAAAGCGTTGAATCATCTCCTCACGAGCGAGCTTTTCCGGAAGCTTTGCCGGCGGCCCTTCGCACTCTCCGGTCCCTTCGATGTTCAGCCGGTGCTCGGAAGTTTCCAAGCAAAGCGCGGCAAGATCATCGAAACGCACATCTTTCAAGAGACTGCGATCCCGCAACCCGTCGGCTTTTATCGACAGCAGCCGCGTCACCGCATCGTCAAAGCGGTAACCCAGCGCGCTGCCTGCGATCGTCGCAATGATCTCGTTCCCGTTTCCACGAATAAGTTGGATCGATTCAACTGAAGCCTCTCCTTTGGGATTTTCGAGCGAGAGCGTCACCTTTCCGAGCGCCGGGCCGCTCACATTCGCCGGATCGACGGACCCAAGTGCTTTTTGGGCGAGGAACTGATCGAGCGCACGCTCCACAAGCTCTCGGTCGGCAGAAAGTGCACCGTCAATCAGCCAGGCACTCCCGGTTCGCTGAAGCTTCATCACCCCTTCGATTTCGACCGCCCTCAGCTGCGAGGCCGGCACTTTCAGCGGTGTGCGATCGCAGAAATCTGCGTCGAGGGCCGGCCGGAGCACCGCTTCATCGAGCAGCAATGTCTGTGAATTCCCGCTGACTCGTGCGTAGCGTCTACCGGAGAACGGATGCTCCTTCCCGAGAATGAGCTCTGTCTCGCTCCGGTCGCTGCGCAGAACAAGCCGATACTCCGGTTTCTCGAACCCGAACGCTTCGCTCGTCTCGTTGAGCGCATTTCTTGGAGCGGTCATCTGAAGCGCCATGCTCAGACGAGTAATGGCGTCTTCGCTCGGAGAGCATCGATCGGGGGTAAACACTTCGAGCTGAAAGGGCGAGCTCGCCTTTCCGGCGGTCAGCTTCACGGGCTTATCGACCCGCTGAATGCGGATCGTCTCGCCGCTCCGCTCAAGCTTCACCTCTTTTAATTCACGAATCATCTGCTCCGTGAAGAGCGGCTTCTCAATCTGAATGCGCTGGCCCCTCGACGGGAGAAAGAGAATCGCGAGCCCGGTCAGCAGAAGTACGGCGAGGACGATATTGTAACGCATCGGCTAGCGGCTCCGGCGGTAGGCGATAAAAAGTCCTATCAGCGCAAAGAATTCCGGGACGAGGATCGCCCCGACAAGAAAGATCCGGCCGAGCTCTTCGCTCGAGAGTTTTCTCGTTGTGAGTTGCAAGGTGCGAGCTCGGCCTCCTGCCGGAGGCTCCTCTCCCATTGCCCAGGTCACGGCATTCAAAACCAGGTCGCGATTCGCCAGCTCCCGCAGGTGAACATTCGATACGAAATCGGCGTCACCGAAGACAACTGCACGGCCTTTCAGCTTCGGCCCTCCAGTTGAGCCTTCGGCCGCGGCGGCGAGCGAAACTGGGCCCGGGAGATCGTCGGCCTGCTTTGCCGCCTGCGGCGTGCTGGAGAAGACCTCTGTGAGATTCATCTCCGCCCAGGCTGACGGAGCGGAAAACGCAAGCTCTTGAACCGCGCGCGGGTCGGCCTCTTTCAGCTTTCGAACGGATGAGGCGGTAGTGAAGATCGCACTTCGCGTAAAACTTCTCGTGATCGGATTCAAGCGAGAAAAGTCTGTGAGCTTCGGCTGCACACCCAGGCCTTGCTCTGCCGGTAGAGGCTCGACAACCAGATCCTCACCGGTCTGAATGCCAAAGAGCCGCGCGAGCATCGGCACTTCCCGGGAAGTGCGCGCTTCATGGAAGAGCAGGAGATTTCCGCCTTTGCTGAGATAGTCGGCCACGACCCGTCGTTCTGCTTCGGAGAATTCCTCCTTTGGAGCGCTGATAATAAGCGCTGATGTCTCCGCGGGAAGCTCCGGCGCCGCACCGATGGCGACACCGCGAACTTCAAGATTCTCCCCCTCGAGCGCTTCGCGCAGGAAAAGGTAGCCCCCTTCTGCCTTGTCATCGATCGAAGCCTCGCCGTGTCCTTTGGACACGAGAACCAGCCGGGAGCCGGTACGGCGAAGTTTCTTTAATGCGCCCGCTACATCATCTTCACCGAGCGTGTGCGAAAGCTTTACTGTGCGCGTCTCGCCGGAAGGCAGTTCGAGCGAGAAGTGAAGTGTTTCGGACTGTGTGATTCCGTAACGTTCAAGCGACAGCAGATCCTTCTCCGGATCAAACATCGTTACTTCAGCTCCACGGTGCGATAGCTCGGAGAGAAGCTTTCGAGCTTTCGGATCGGTAACAACGCCGCCGAGAAAGAACGCACGAATTCTCAGAGGGCCGGGAAGGTTCTGTAAGAGCTCGACTGTCTCAGGCGCGAGCGAGTAGACCTTCTTGGCTGTCGAGTCATATTCGAAAACTTCGTTTCGGTAGAGGATGAGGTTGATCACCACGGCCACAGCCACAAGCAGAATAAGCCGCACCATCGAGGAGCGAAGCTTCGGTGACGCACGATTTTCCGAGCGTTGGCGGAGCAGTGCGACTCCTCCCCCGAAGAGGAAGATCATCAAGCATGCGGCACCGACAATGGTGTGGCCCGCGAAAAGGAGAAATGCTCCGTCCGGCAGAGTGAAGTAGATCAGCTGCCCGGCTACCAGGAATAGTACGCCGAGGAATCCGATGAAGGTTTTTGCGCGGGCATCCATCAGGCGCCTCGCTCGAGATCGATTCGCTCGGTCGTAATTCCGATCGCGAGTGCGATAAGCGTCAGGAAGTAGACGATGTCACCTCCGGTCAGAAGCCCTTTCATCAGATCGTCCAGGTGAGCGTTCGGCGAGATGAATTGAATGACCGGAGAGAGTCCGCCGGCGAAGTCCCCGGTGAAAGCTTCGGCCGAGTGCAGAACGAAAAGCGCAAGGAAAGTGATCGCCCCCGAGATGAGCTGGCTCTGAGAAAACGCAGAGACGATCATTCCGACAGCCCCGTAGCTCAGGGCGAGAAAGAACAGGCCGACGACACCGACGAGAACCGGGGGAAATTCGAACTCCGCGGTGGAAGTCAGAAGCAACGGAAAGATCAGCTGCGTCCCGGTCAGCACGGAAAGGGCGATCGCCATTCCACCGAATTTAGCGGCGACGATCGACACGGAGGAGAGCGGGGAGACGAGGAGGAGTGGAAGTGTTCCCTGCTCACGCTCTCCCGCAAAGAGCCGCATCGTGATCAACGGGATGAAGAACATCATCAGAACGCGCAGCGCCGCGAAGTGCGGTGTGATGACCTGCTCGTTGAAGCTGACCGCTTGATTCGGCAGCATTGCTGCGCGCTGAACGAGCGGGTTGAACTGTTCGATCAGGCTGAGGAAGATAAACCCCGACATGAAGGTGAAGAGCGCCAGCAGAACAAAGAAACGGGGAGCCAAGAGAAGTGTCTTGAGCTCCTTTTGAAGGAGAGCGATCATGGGTTTCGCACACCTTCGATAAAGCGGGCCTCAAGCTCACGCACATCGGCCATCTCCGCAGTTGAGCCGTCAAAGCGGACGACTCCGCCGACGAGAAGGAGCACGCGCGAGCAGGTCTCAATCACCTCTTGGAGAATGTGTGAGCTGAAGAGCACCGTGTGCTCCTTTCCAAGCTCGCGAATAAGCTCGCGAGTTTGGAGCAGCTGCATCGGATCAAGGCCGCTGGTCGGTTCGTCGAGGATGATCACGGGCGGACGATGAATCAGTGCCTGTGCGATTCCGACACGCTGTTTATATCCCTTCGAGAGATGAGCGATGATCTTGTTGCTCACATCTGTGAGCTGACAGCGGGCAAGTGCGGATTCGAGACCGGCTTGGAGCGCCGCGCCTTTCATTCCGTACATGCCGCCGACGATGCGGAGATATTCACTCACTCGGAGCTCGGCATAGAGCGGCGGTACTTCAGGAAGGTACCCGACAAGTCCTCGAACCTTCGCCGCATCTTCGACCGTATCGAAGCCGCCGATGGTGGCATGCCCGGAGCCCGGAGCGAGGAGGGTCGTGAGAATCCGTATCGTAGTCGTTTTCCCGGCACCGTTCGGACCCAGCAGGCCGGTCACTCCGCGTTCGGGCAGTTCGAAGCTCACCCCGCCTAAAACCGGGGTAGAGCCAAGTGTTTTTGTGAGCGAGCGGGCAACAACCACCCGCCGTAACTACCCGGTAAGCGTTCGGGGAGGAAATGATAAACTTAAGGAACATCAGCGGTTGTGCGCCCCTTCAGAGCTCCGGGGAAAATAGGTGACCGGATCAATTTTCTTCGTCATAACAAGGATATGTCTGAACCCGTCCAAGCTCCGTCCCCCGCCGCCGGCTCTGCGCCGATCGCGAACGGACAGATCCATGGTGAGACCATGGCCAAGGGCAAGATGAAGCTTGAGGATTTCGGGCGGGCATCGCTCGCTGTCGGAACCAACGGGGTGATCGACGCGACGACGAAAACCGCAAAGACCGCCGGCTCGACGCTGCTGGCGAAGTCACTCGCGCTGCCCCTTCCCAAAGTTCTCAAAGCTATCGTCGGATGACGGATCAACCTGCGAGCTCCGGTACGGCAGTTCCAAAATCCAAGAATCGTGGTTGCTACTTTTACGGCTGCCTCACTCTTTCGCTGGTGATCGTGCTCGGACTGCTGTTCGCAGCGTCCGGCCTCTATTTCGCCTACCGGAATGTGAAAACTCAGGTCGCTGAGCTTTCGGACGCCGCACCTTTGCCGGTCTCGGTCGTCGATCTCCCGGCAGATAAGCTTCTCGGCGTTCAGGCGCGGCTCGCCCGGTTCGAAGAGGATTCGCGGGCGGGTGTTCCGACTCCACCGCTGGCTTTGGATACGCAGGAGATCAATGCGCTGATCCGGCATGACGCCCGGTTCGCCCAGGTCAAAAATCACATCTCGGTCGAGCTCGCGGATGATCAGCTGCACGCCAACTTGAGCGTCCCGCTCGACGCATTTGGCCAGCCCGGCCGTTACTTCAATGGCGCAGCCACAATTCGTCTCGCCCAAGGTGAGAAAGGCCCCTCTCTCTTTCTTGAGCGGCTTGAAGTCAAAGGGAAGCCCGTCGATAACGTCGTGATGGAGCAGCTGCGCACGATAGATCTCCTCAATCAGGCACGGCTAAACAGCCAGAATCAGGAGTTCTTCCGTTTGATGGAGCAGGTGCACCTGAAGGGGGGCAAGCTGATTATCTTTGCCCGAAGCTCCACAACTCTCTAAATTGCCACCTGAATTGCCACGGGGCCCTAGCCGGAACGTGGCCTAAAGCAGATTATGAACAGTCTCAGCTCGCAGATGATCTTCACCATTCTGGGGATCTGTATCGCTACTGCGTGCTTCGCCTTTCTTGCCGCCCTCTATTTAACAGGGAAATCCCGAAAGGATGCCCGGCGGGACATTGAAGAGGGGCTGGTCAATATCGATAATGTCGTCAACGCCGCGATGCAGCGGATTGAGAAGCTCGATTCGCAGGTGATTGACACCTTCCAGCCGCTCTCATCTGTCGGGCAGGAGAACTTCTCCCTGGTGAAACAGTTCGTCGGACTGATGCAGAGCCGGAAAGCTCAGGTCGAGGAGCTGATCGATACGGGCCGTCTCGAAGATCTCTTCCGGGCTCAAAAGATGATCACTTCCCCCCTCGAGAACGCCGGGGATCATCTCACGTCCGTGGTCTTCGCAAACACTGTGCTGCACCTTGAGCCGAGTCAGTTTCACGTCGCGCTCGACACGATGCTCACCTCCGTCGAAGGCGAGCTTGCGGGGAATCCCAACGTCGTTAACACGCGGATGAAGGAGAACTTCGGACCGCGGAAGCGCAAGTTCACCATCCGCGGGTTCATTCAATCCGTTACCGGCGAGAATAAGTAGTTAATTAGTGGAACGAAGGGCGTTCACTGGGACCGTGTAAGCCGATTACTGTTCCAGTGTATGAACCGGCAAGCGGGCGAGCCGCCCGCGGTCCCAGTATCGCCGTTTCTCAGATCAGATGCCCTCGTTAAGGGACCGGTCCGTCACTCCTCAATCGCCATCAGCTGATTCAACTGTTCATCTGTCAGCGCGCCTTGGAGCTGCTCTTTCAGACGCTGCCGCTCGGCGCTCCTCAGCACCGCGCTTTGGGATTGAATCTCGTTGTAGAGCGATCGCAGCTCTGCTCCGTCGTTTTTCGGTGCAGAGTGGAGCGCGAGAGCATCTTCGGTCTTCTTTCGAAGCTCGGTGCGTTCCTGCTTCGAAGCTTCTCGAGCGGTGCGGAGCGCCAGCTCGAGCTTCACTTGCGCTTCGCCATCGAGTCCGAGCTTTCTTGCTAAGCGATACACCTCACCTTGGAGCTCCTCCTCTTCCGCCTGCATTTCGGTTGCTTCGCGGCCTCGTTTAAATGCGAGGGAACGATCCGAGCCGAGGACTTCGTCGAGACTCTCAAGAGGCTTGCCCGAGCGAAAATGATCGCGCAGCCGCGACTGCTCGGTCGAGGAAAGAGCAAGATGGCGCTCAACCTGCTTTAAGAGAACTTCCGCATGCCACTCTTCACGCGTCTGATCCCCGGGCCGGCGCTCCGGTTCATCGGGTGCAATGCTCTTCGGATTCGCCGGCGTTTCAATCTGGGGGACCACTGCGGGAACAATAAGCGCAGCTCGCAGCTCGTCGAGCTCTCTTCCAAGCATGAGCGCCTTCTGCTGTTCGTCTTTAATATGGAGCGAGAGCTCCTCCATTCGACGGTGTAACCGTTCCTTCTCCTGAAACAGACTATACGTGCTGAGCGCCAACACGCAGGAGAGAACGATAAGGAATGCTTTTAGTTTCATGATCCGGGCGTAGCCGGAAGTTACGGCGCAGCAGCCAGAACGGCAACTGGTGGACGCACCGGGCGCACGGCAGAGAGGCGGAGCAGCCGCTCGATTAGGTCCTCACTGAGCGAGACGTTTGCTCTCAAGATGAGCTTCCCATCCCAGGAGATAATCGGCTGCGAGAGCCGCATCCCGGGCCGCAGATCGGCGAGCTGCATTGAGAGTTGTTTCTTCACGTGAAAGAGCTGCTCCGCTTCGCGCTGTGCTTCGGAGATGAGCTTTCCTTCGTACTGCCCGGAGGCCTCATCCGGCAGCGGGGGCAAGGGGTTCAGGAGCAGGCGGACGGAAGCGGCTTCGCTCATTGCACGACTGATCGCGTGCACGACATCTTGGGAGAACTGAAACGGCTCGCCGTCGATAAACTTCCGGACGACCCGGTGCACTCCGTACGGATCCCATTGAAGCTTCGCCCACGAGCTTCTGTCCGCAAGCTCCGGAGTCAGAACACAGTGTGCGTCGATGAGAGCGACCGCGTCTGCCGGATGACTGTTGAGCAGGACGATATTGGCAACATCCTGAATCGTTTGGGCCGCACCGGGATCTTGAATGCTTTCGCGGACGAAGCGGGCACTTTCGGAGAACGCATTTCCGATCAGCTTCAGATAGCGCTCCTCCGATAAGAGCAAGAGATCGTGAGAGGCGTAGTGCGGAAACCGCTCAAGCAATCCCCAATTCAAAAACAATCCGGCGGTTCGAATTCGCCGGTCGCGCTCACCCTCAATCCCGAGAGCGGTCGCGAGCGCGGAAGAAAGAAACCCGACGCGGCGCGCGTGCAGTCCCATCCACTCATCCTGGGCGGTCATCGTGTTGAGCGCGCGAACAAGTTGATCTCGCTGCGGGTGGACCGGCAGAAGCAGATTGTCGTCGACTCGATCCAGCGTATCGGCGAGAGCGAAGAACTCTCCTCCGTAATTCGGTTTGATCTTCGAGGGGTCACAGGTCTTGATGACGACCCGGGCCGGCGCCACGACAGGTCCTGCGCTGGTCGCAGTCGCTACGACAACCGGAGGTTGCGCGGCCAGCTCAGCTGCAATCTCCGGAGCAGCGGCGGCCGTCGGAACTGGGCAGAGCTCAAGAAACTTCTCGAGCAGCACCTGCAGCCGGAACGGGATATCGATCGGGAGAAATTTTGCGAAGGTCTTCTTGAGGACCGCAGAGCGCTTTGTCGCCTGATAACTGAGAAAGATAATCGGTGTTTGCGAGAGGGGCCCGGCTGCGGACATCTCGATGACCCGCTGCGAGGCTTCGGCTTCTCCGGCGGACGCGTCTACGACGACGATCCCCGGGAGATCCTCCGCCTTCCGTTTCAGCACGTCGTCGATCTCGGAAACGGTGGTCAGGTCATAGCCGACGACCTTAATCGCCTGAAGCAGGTCTGAGCGGACCTCCCCGCTTCCCCGCCAGTAGATGAGCTCAGGCCGTTTCATGCTCGATATGGTGTAATTTCCCGGGAGGCGTTAATTCGAGTAGCGATAGAAAAGATTGTCACATGAAGATTCATCTCCGCAGCAGTGCCTCCATCGCAGAAGTCGATGCTGAACTTGTCATCCTTCCGGTCGCCCCGAAAGAGGCGGCCGAAAGCTCGAAAGGAAAAAAATCCGAGAGCCCGGGTGGCTCCCCTTTTGACCTTATCGCTCCAGAGACTCGTGAGGCGCTCATACAGCTTAATACGGAGAGTAACGGCGCTTTCAAAGCCCGACTGAAGCATCTTAAATTTAAACCGAATGGCGCCGAGCGTTCGGACATCGCTTTCGTCCGGGGACGCGAAGTTCTGACCGTACGGTTGTTTAAAGTCAGCCGGGATGCGCTCACGCTGCGAGAAAATGGGATCGAACAATGGCGGAAAGTAGGAGGCGATGCGATCCGCTCCGCCGCCAGGGCCCAGACCAGCGATGTCGTGATCTCGCTTCGGGCGGTGTCGAAGCAGTTCTTGCCCGAGGTGATTGAGGCCGTATCCGAAGGGATCCGGCTCGCAAGTTACGAGTACCGGGCTTATAAATCCGGTGAGCCAAAGAAAAGCACGGTCACTTCCGCTACGCTGCTGCTGCGGGAAAAGGGCACAAAGAAGCATCAAGAGGCGCTGAAGCGGGCCGAAGCAACGGCGAACTCGATCATCTTCGCGCGTGATCTGATCAATACGCCACCCGCGGATCTCCTCCCAAAAGAGATCGTAGCCGCGGCCCGTCAGGTGAAGAGCAAAGTCCGGCGCGCGAAGCTCAAAGTGTACGGCGAGAAAGAGCTGCGGGGAATGCGCGCAAATCTCATCCTCGCCGTTTCACGGGGAAGCGAGACCTCGCCCTACCTGATCCACCTTTCACTTCCGAGCAAAGGCCGGACAACGAAGCGGGTCGTGCTTATCGGCAAAGGAGTCACGTTCGACAGCGGCGGACTGTGCATCAAGCCCGGAAAGAGCATGGAGGACATGAAGTGCGACATGTCCGGGGCCGCGGCCGTCCTTGCAACCTTTCAAGCGGCCTCTCAACTTGATCTAAAAGGGATTGAGCTTCACGCAATCGTTCCAACGACGGAGAACTCTGTCAGCGCCTCGGCGATGTGCCCGGGCGATATCGTCCGCTCGATGAATGGAAAAACGGTCGAGATCCTGAACACCGATGCCGAAGGCCGGCTCATCCTCGCAGATGCGCTCACTTACTCCGAGCGCCTGAAACCGGACCTCATTATCGATCTCGCCACCCTGACCGGTGCCTGTGTCGTCGCACTCGGAGATGATTACGCAGGGCTCTTCACGAAGGACCGTCCGCTCCGCGATCGGCTGCTTGAGGCTTCCCGGCGCGCCGGCGAGCTCCTTTGGCCGCTTCCCCTGGCGGATGAGTACAAAGGGCAATTAAAGGGGCAGGTCGGTGATCTCCGAAACATCGGCTCCGGCAGTGGAGCCGGAGCAACGATTGGCGCGCTGTTCCTCCAAGAGTTTGTTCCGGCCGGTGTAACGTGGGCCCACATCGACATAGCAGGACCAGCTTTTAATTCGCGAGGCGGAGACTATTGGACACCAGGCGCCACCGGCTACGGCGTGCGCCTGTTGCTTCGGTTCTTAGCGGGGCTTCAGCAGGCGGAAGAATAGCTCTATTTCGGCGCTACGGAGATCCGTCCGAGCTTCATATCCTTCGAGCTGCCGTCGATCGCCTTTCCGAACATGCGAACATCATAGCTCTCGTTCGGCTTCTTTCCCTTCTTCGGAGATTTGTAGGCCGCGATCTTGTAGGTCCCGGTGTACTTGCCGTCTGTGCCAAGCTTCATTTGCACGTTCTTATTGATCTTCCGCGCGCCGCCCTTAAAGTTCAGTGTCACGTACTCAATACCGCTGGAGTCGGTGACGCTCGCGGTAATCTTCACTGTGCCCCCCTTCTTCTTCAGCTTCGCCGGGGTGATCTTAACGCCCGTCACCTGAATCGGATCATCAACGCGCGGCTCGGGTGGAATCCGGTCGGCATACGCCCCTGAGACAACCGGTAGCTGGGCGTAGAACTTCGTGGTGTTCACTCCATCGGAGACCACCGCGTAGACGTAGACCGGGGTTCCTGCGGCGATACCCGCCATATTCCAATCGTAGTTGATCGTTCCGGCAGCTTGATTTCCGAGGTCGGCGATCAGCGTTCCGTTGTAACCGGATTTGTCGGTATCCCAGTAGAGCTGAACGTTGAAGTTCGAACTGTCGTTATCATCGAGCGTGAATGTCAGTTGGAACTTGTTCGAGGTGTCCGGCCGCGGCTCCGCGCGCAGCTCAACGAAGTCAAACGAGAATCGGGTCGGTATCGCCGTTTCCAGCGGGTCGACTCGGAGGTGGTAGATCCAATCGTTATGCTGGTACGGGAGCATCAGCTCGAGATGGTTCGGGTCCCAAAGATCGTAAACGTAGGTGTGCCAGCCTTCGTAGAGAATCGCATCCTGGCCGTTACCGCCGTCGCCGAAGAGCTTATCTTTCCACCACGTAGGCCGAACGACCCAGCCTTCCCGGACGCGAGCGTCCATATCCGGGAAGTTCGTCGAATCAATCCAGAGCCGGTAGATGAGGTAGCGATACTTCTTCGTGTCAATCGGGTTGTCCTTATCGACCCGGAGATGAATTTGCGCGTCCGTCTCGAAGTTCCCCGGAAGCGGAGTGTTGGCAGTCGCTGAGAAGAGCGTAAAGGGGCCGCCGTCAAAGCTCGGGTTCGAGAATTGCCGCCAGTCATCCGGCCAGGCAATCGGATCGAGATTCACGACGTCCGCCGGCCCATCCATGTCCCACGGATTTCCCGTCTTCGTCGCGTAGTCATCCCCTGATTGATACGAGGGTGCGAGGAACTGCACTTTCGGAGCAGAGGTGATCGTCAGCGGCGCAGAGTATGCGGAGCGCGCGTAGACATTTCCAGGATTTCCCGGCTGGAAGAATGAAACATAGAAATAATACGTGCCGGGCGGCAGCGCAGCGCTCGGGATCGTCAGCGTGCCCGGATCGAAATCGGCGCGGGAGAAGAACATCGGCGTGCCGTCGAACCCTGCGGCGTCGGTGTCATAGTAAACGGCAACGATCGTATTCTGCAGATTGCCGATGCCGCTCTTCGTCCAGCTGATCGGAACCTGCAGAGCGGAATTCGGATCGACGAGGCGAATCCAATCGAATTCTGCGGTTGAACCGGCAGGAGCCCCAGTCGACGGGTCGATCCGGAAGCTGATGATATCTCCGCTCCAGCTGCCGCCCGATTGCTCGAACAGCTGGCTGGTGCGCTTCATGTCGAATCCGTAGAAGTTGAAACCTGATTTCAGGAAGCCCTGACTAGAAGAGTAATACGCGTCTTGTGACGCCGCGAACTGACTTCCGTCGGGCCAGCCGCCCGGTTTGGACGTGTCGGTGTTCCAATAGATCGCGAGCACTGAACGGTTCGAATCGCGCATGCGGAAGGAGAGATACGTGTATTTGTCCCCATCGATCGGATAGATGAATCCGAACTTCGGCAGCGTCGTATCACCCGGCAGTGTCTCGGTGCGAAAGCTCTCACGGAAACCTTGGAAGAGCGGGAAGACATAAGCGCCGCCATTTTTGTTCTGCGCGCTCCAGATCCCGCCGTTTACTTGAATCGTGCTTCCGGTGAAGCCTTCTTCCCAGCCGATATCCCGCTGCTCGTTAAAGTCCCAGGGGTTTCCAAGAACCGTTGAAGAGTATTCATCCCCTTCGGCGGTGTTGATCGGCGCCACTGGTGAAGTGAGGGTGACAACCTGAGCGTGCGCGAAAGGCGCAGACAGGACCGAGAGAACCAAAATCAAAACTGCAAAGAGCCGCATTTACTACTAACTGTGCGAGAACTGTGAAGATCAACGGAGATTCTGGGAGAAAACTTGAGCGCAACCGAAGCCGCTAAACCCCTCGGAACTGGGAGGGTTCCCCTATTCGATCTAATACGCTCAGATCATTGCAGGTGTGTTTTGTCCCTGCGAGCAGAATGGCCGTTAGGTCGCGGGATTAGGCTCAGCGCCCTCGCAGTGCTGCCTTTGGTAATTTCCAATCTACCGCCATGGGCGTACGCACGCTAAAAGCGCTGCCCGGCCCTATGCCGAGTTCGTTCGACACAACTCTACCTCTATGGAGAAAGTTTGAATTGAATGCCGAGCTCTTGATCGCCGCCGAAACCGAGGTCCGGAAGGCTCGCCGGGAATGGCGAAAGGGGATGTTTTATACCGTTTTCTTTCTCGGCGCCGCGTGCGGCCTCTATTTGTGGTGGGCAGAGCCTTCGATCGCGAGTCCCGCTTCTCCTAGTCGTTGCGCCGTCCAAAAGGCGACGAGTGAAGAAGCTGTTGTCATCGACAGCGCCGGAGTCGAACGCACGCTTCGGTTTCCAATAGCCCTGTCAGACGTTCAGCTAGCCGCTCTGCCACAAGGCAGCGTCCTCGGGTGCGTAATTTCGGGCGACTATCCCGGCCGGGCATTTGAAGCAACGGCACGCAGTACTGCTTGGTTCATCCTCAGTTTTGCTTTGGCTATCGGGGCTACGTCGATTCTTGCATCAATCATCTCGGCACTTGGAAGCGGGAATTCCCAAGTCACTTCACTTGAGGCCTTCGGGGAACAATCGTGGAAGTATACGCGAGCCGCACTGTCGATGAGCGCCGCCGCGACGGTGATGATCGCTTCGCATCCCCCGATTTTTGATGAGATCGGAAAGCGCTATTTCCTGCCGGAGCCTTCCCGGCGGTCGACCTGTCAGATTGTTAGACAGGCTGCAGAGAATTCTGAATCTTCGTCCCAGTTCTTTGCCGTGGAGATGGGGACGAAGAATATTTTTCTTTCGAATCACCCGAATCACCCGTTCACTCACAACCGCACCGTAATCTCCGGCGAGCACGATTGCCTCATTTGGGACCACGGAATGCTCGTGGCGGAGATTCCCATCAATGCTCCGATCGACCCGAATGCGCTTATTTGGCCCGTATTCGGCGGCCTCGCCGCATTCGCCGTCGCACTTCGATTCTGCCGTGGTTTCTTTGTGCGCAAGTTCGTTCAGAGGATGAGTCGCCCAAACGCCGCTATCAAGGCGTCCGCACCGTGAACACAAACTGAGGCGGAACACCGGGCACCGTTATCTCCTCCCCGGATTTGCTTGCCGCAATCTTTTCCAGCGCCGCACGTTGCGTTGAAGCCTGTTGCGGTTTGATGAAGTAATCGTTTCGCACGCCGAAGACTACGATAATCAGAAGTAACAGTACGCCGGTGATTCGCCGAGGAATCGACGAAGATTGAGCCAGCTCAAATCCGCACCAAAGCAGCGTGACGATCGGAAACAGCCAGTATCGCGAAGCGGAGCCGGGTAATGAGAGGATGTACCACGCCCCTTTCGGATGCGCCGCTGCGGGACTGATGAGCGATGCAGCGAGCGTGGTTAGGGCGCACAGCGCGAAGAATCGCAGGGCCCGGCTGCCTCGATAGAGCGCCATGGCGAGGATGAATAGTCCGAGGGCTAAAGCTCCTGCGGGATATTCGAGAGTGTTCCAATAGTCTTCTTTCGCGATGGAGCGGAAACCTCGGAGCCCGCCGGTCAGGCCAAGAACAATCTGGCCGGCGAGGAGACGTACCAGTTGCTCCGCTGAAGCGCCCAGATTCTGCGAAAACTCGGACGGACGTCCGGAGAGGATCGATCTCAGCTGCACCGCACAACAGAGTGCGCACAACACAAAGACAACCCATTCTCGCCTTTCGACCGGTTCTTTCCGATATTTTGTCAGCGCGATCGAAAGTACGATCGCCGGTAGAAAGAGGATCGCGAACGGTCCGGTCAGAAATGAAAGGCCGATCAGGAAAAGATCAAGGAGCGAACCAAATTTCGAACGCGGCGGTTCCGCGGCGAGCGAGAGCGCTGCATAAAGGGCGAGGTACCACTGAGCCGAAGTGATGTTGCCGTAAAGCTCCATTGAGTTTGGAAGAGCAACGAGAACCATCGCGAAAACGACTCGCAACCAGAGGTGCGGGATGATCTTTGAAAAGCGGGTCGAAAGGAGCAGCAAGGCAGGCAGAAGCAGCGAAAGCTGCCAGAAGAGGACGAGGAAGAAGGGCGCGCGGGCCGCTCCGTCCAGCAGCGCAATTTCGGCCGCGATCCGATCGAAGACGGTCAGATATCCTGCCGCAGGAGCTATCAGAGATTCGGTCGCCGGAAGCTCCCAAGCGGCTTTAAAGAAAGTGATTCCGTCCTCCGCATAGAGGATCGGCTCTTCAAAAGCGGTCGGGTTCCGGCCGACGGAAAGGGCAATGAGCAGCAAGGTGAGCAGCGCCCAGAGGCCGGCGGTTCGAACGGTCTGGAAGGTCGGGCTCATCTCTCCTTATCCCTATTTTCGTTCTCGGCCCGTGATCGGTATACAAGGTGCCGTAATGCAGACAAGTGCACAGACAAGCGCAGAGCGCACCATGACGGCCGGAGAGGAGCAAGGGACTGGAAAGGAGGGCGAGATCTATCGCCAACGCTTCACCCCTGCCCAAACGAGAACTCGGAATATTACCTGGGAGATCCTCTGCAGGAATTTCTTCCAGCGCTACATTCGCCCTGAAGATACCGTTCTGGATCTCGCTGCCGGTGAAGGCCAGTTCATCACACAAATCAAGGCGAAGCGCCGGATCGCCGTGGACCTCAATCCGACTGTGCGGGCGCTCTCGGCTCAGGGTGT
>CAYOAK010000003.1:0-41777 GCA_964401925.1 uncultured Bdellovibrionales bacterium
GTTCGCCCACGACTCGTGACAGGGCGATTCCACAGAAATACTCTGAATGACAGGAAGTGTTGGGCGCATAGAACCTCGTTTGTTCGATATACCCGTATCGGCTCGTTCGAGTTGCAACCAAAGTTCCCGCTGAGAAACAAACCAAACACTTTAATATTCTCGAGCCTTAGTGAGTGTTCACGGGAGGCATCTGTGGCGTACCGCGGCAAATTCCCAAGGATGGGGGTTAAAAAATTACATCTAGTGACACGGAGAGCGTAATTGGCGTAACGGTTTAGCCTGTTTTTCGACGTCGTCGAAATTGGAGGTTTCGTGCCGCCGGCTAGCTCCGTCACCCAGATTCCGAATGTTTGTTGGTCCATCGCTTCGATTCCGAGCGACCTGGGAGTGCGAATGCACAATGCCGCTTATCGCGCCTTGGGAATCCCCTATACGTATGTTGCGATTGGAGTTCCCGACCCGGCTTGCGTTGTCAGAGCCGTTCGCGAGCTCGGGGTTAAGGGCCTCAGCATCGGCGTGCCTCACAAACTGGCCGTTATGCCCCTGCTCGACGAGATTGACGACGTGGCGCGGCAGATCGGTGCGGTGAACGCCGTCGTGAATTCCAACGGGAGACTTCATGGGTCGAATGCCGATTGGTATGGAGCAGAGCAAGCTCTCTTGGAAGCGACACCGCTTTCGGGAAAACGAGTGGCGATGCTTGGAGCCGGAGGGGCAGCACGTGCAATCGCTTATGCGTGCAAACGGAATGGCGCTCACGTGACTGTATTCAACCGGACCATTCAGAAGGCTGAAGAGCTGGTCACGCAATTCGGACTTGAAGAGGCGCTTCCACTTGAGCCCTCTTCGAGGTTCAACCAGTTCGATATCCTCATCAATGCGACATCGGTGGGATTTTTTGATGAGTCGTCGTCGCCGATCTCCGTGGAGCAGGTCCCTGAAGAGCGCACAGTGTTTGAAGCGGTCTTCTATCCCGTCTCGACGGTATTTTACCGTGCGGCAGAGCGGCGGCGGAACCGGATGATCCCCGGGTACCGCATGCTGCTCCATCTCGCTGGGCGGCAGTTCGAGCTTTACACGGGACAAAAGCCGCCGCTGGATGTGATGGAGTCTACTTTAGCGGACAGCCTGCGGAATCGGCGCGCTGAGCTGGGATACCTCGGATAGGCACTCCGCCAGCCGGGGAAAAGCTGACTTTGCTCCATCTTAAAAATAGGAGAGTCTCCCCGGCAAAGTCCGATGCCGGGCGGGTCACTGGTCCGGTATCCGATCTGTCGTCAGTTGTTCTTCATGAGCTAGAGGAAGTTGAAAGCGTACGGAGCATCCACAGGACAGTTGCAGTTCGCAGAGTTAGAATCGCCGGAGGATTCCGGCGAGGCAGCGCCCGGGGCACCGAAGGGCACGCAAACCTCCGGGTCGGATTCCCGACTTCGCAGTGACCTTCTCTTCGTTCCGCTTCTCGTAATTCTGACGTTCGGTGGCGCGCTCTACTTCGAGCATCGGGCCCGAATCGTTTCGTTCTTTCCTCCACGCTGGATCGTGGCTGCCGGCATTGCATTCGAGGGAGACGAAGCTGCAGCACTTGATCATGATTTTCTCTCTCCTATCGGCGGCGAAATCGCCGCCCGGCCGAAGGCGGGCACAGCTCTCGCCCTAGAAAATGGTGAAACGTTCACCTGGCGCGACGCGGGAATGGATGGGCCTATCCTTCCGTTAATTCTTTACAATCAGAATCCGCTCGGCCGGCGGGAGCACCTGATCGGCTACGCCTACACGACTTTCAAACTGGAGAGCGAGAGCGAAGGCCTATTGGAACTGAGTTCGGACGATGGTGCAAAGTTCTGGCTGAACGGAGAGCTCGTTCACCGGAGCCTCGGTCCCCGTACTCTGGTCCCCGGCGAAAGTCCTATTCCCGTTCGTTTTCGTGCCGGGGAGAATTCGCTGATGGTAAAAGTCGCTCAACTGAACGGCGGATGGGGATTCTCAGTCCGGGTTCGGGCCGATCCCGGTTCTCGGGCCGGTTCCGAGGTCTGGAAGTGAAAGGCCCTCAGATCGATCGGAAGGAATCGTAGGCGATGCTGTTTTCTTCAAATCTTTTTCTCTTCACATTTTTGCCGGCGGTTTTGTTGCTCTATTTCGGCCTCAAGCTCGTGCTCGCCGGAATTCCTATTCGTGCCCAAACAAAATCCGGCGCGCTCAATTTTGTTCTCTTTCTCGCAAGCCTTTTCTTTTTCTATTGGGGAAGCGGCAAGTTTACCCTGCTTTTTGTCGTGTCGATCCTCGGGAATTACTATTTGGGGGAGTGGGTCTGGCGCCGTCAGGGGGAACGAACGATTCAACGCCGCATCCTGCTCCTCGGCAGCACGCTCAATCTCCTCGTCCTCGGTTACTTCAAATACAAGGGGTTCTTTCTCGACCAGCTCGTCGTGCTGTCGACGCTCGCAGGACATCCGATAACACCCGGCTGGGCGGAAACCTTTCTTCCATTCGGCATATCGTTCTACACATTCATGGCAATCTCCTATCTGGTGGAGTGCTCCAAGGGTGAGACGCGCGCCCCGAGTGCGTTGAGCTTCGCCACTTACCTCGCAATGTTTCCCCATCTGATTGCGGGTCCGATCGTTCGCTATTCAGAGATAGCGGAAGAGCTCAGAGTACGAACGGTCTCCCTGGAGTCTTTCAGCTATGGGATTTGGCGGTTCGCGAAGGGGATGTTCAAAAAGGTCGTTCTTGCAGGCTACCTTGGACAGGCGGCCGACCGTATCTTCGCTTTGCCCGCCGCAGAGCTTACTCCGGTTCTCGCCTGGGGCGGAGCGCTCGCATACACATTTCAGATCTATTTCGATTTCTCCGGCTATTCGGACATGGCGATCGGTCTTGCCCGATTCTTCGGATTCCACTTTCCGGAGAATTTCAACAAGCCATACCTCGCGGCTTCGATCACCGAGTTCTGGCGCCGATGGCACATGACCCTCTCCAGATGGTTCCGGGATTTTCTCTACATACCGCTCGGCGGGAACCGCGGCTCACCTCTGCGCACGTACTGCAATCTCGGCATTGTCTTTTTTCTCTGCGGCCTTTGGCACGGTGCGGCGTGGCATTTCGTTGTCTGGGGGATGTTTCATGGCCTGTTGCTGATCGCCGAACGAATCATGAAGGAGCGATGGAATGTCGAACCCTCAGGCCTCCCCGGAATTGCGGGAACATTTCTGCTCACTGTCATCGGGTGGGTGTTCTTCCGCGCTCAATCGCTTTCGCAGGCTTCGACGTTTCTTCAAACGATGGTTGGATTGGGAGCTGCGGGGGGAGACGGGCCATTCGCCTTGCACTATTATTTTAACTCTCTCACGGTCGGGGCGCTCCTCATTGCGCTTGCCGCGGCCTTTTTTCCCCAGCTCGAAGAAACTCGCATTAATAAGAGAAGGCTTGGAACAGCCCGACGGATCTTCGCGCTGCCGCTCCTGATCGTCAGCATCGTCATTCTGTCCAAGAGCGCCTTCTCTCCCTTTATCTATTTCCAGTTCTGATGATGAATCGCTTTCTAGACCGGCTTATTGTCTTGCTCTTCTTTGCGGTGCTGATCCTGCCCGGAATTCAGCAGCACTATTCACCGTTCACCATTCCCGCTCTCGATGAGAATCGAAACCGTCTGACAATGCCCGATGGCGAGATCCCGGACGGAACGCTTCTAGAGCGGATCTACCGGAGGGGGCAGAGCTACTCATCTGCATACGAGAAGTATTTCAACGATCATTATGGATTCCGTGATTTCCTCATCCGCGCAAAGAATCAGCTCGATTTCACCTTGTTCGGGCATTCGGACACGATCCTGATCGGCAAGGACAACTACCTGTTCTTCCGCGAGCAGCTCGAAAGAGATCTGGTAACAGCGGACAATGTCCCGCAAGCAACGATTGACCAAGTGTACAACGGCATTCTCAAGCTTGCCGAATGGTGCCGCGATCGAAAAAAACTTTTTGTCGTCTTACTCTGCCGCGAAAAGGAATCAATCTATGCAGACAAACTTTCGAATCCGACCGTGAGGCGGCCCGCGCTGCCGGCTTCCGAGGTTTACGCATCCCGCTTCGCGCGCGAGCCCTCGCTCCTCTTTTTGGACAGTCGAGACACCCTGCTTTCCACACGAAAGAAGCTGCCGGTCTTTTACCGGACCGACTTTCATTGGACGACTGTCGGCGCCTTCGAGGTCGGCCGCGATCTCGTAGACAAGATTGCGAGCGGTCTGGGCTCGGAAATCCGCTGGCGGCACCGGCTTCAGACCGAACCGCTACGGGGCTATAGCGGGACCCAAAATCTCTATCTCGCAATTTTCTCTCCCGAGGCGGAGACCATCCCAGAGGTAAAGCATTCCTGGGAGGAGAGTTCTTTCGCCCCGGTCCCGCTGCCTCATCCGTTTGAGGAGGTTCGGCGCGCCAAAACGCCGGGCCGGAACTCCTCTCCGCTCCTTCCGCCGACGGTGATAATCGGCAACTCGTTCACACCGTATTTTTTCAAAACGCCGCTCCCTGAATATTTCGAAAGCATATCGTACGCGTTCAAGGGGTGGCTGCATTATATGCCGCTTGAGAGACTGATCTCTCCGGAGACGAAAGTTGTCGTGCTCCAGGTGAACGAATTTGACCTCGGGACATACTACGCAAACCCCGAGATCTGGGCGAAGATCGCGCTGGAGCAATCGGCTCCGCGAAATAACTGAAGGGCCCGTTTCGAGACGAGCCCGCAGCGGCGCTACTCAATCGTCGTCAGCAACGCCCGCAGCGCATCGAAATCTGCAGGCTTCACAAGATGATGATCGAACCCTGCCTCGCGTGAGCGTTTGCGGTCCTCCTCCTGGCCCCAGCCGGTAAGAGCAATTAGTGTGATCGAATGATAATCAGAGTTCGCCCGCACGCGACGTGCAACTTCATGTCCATCCACTCCGGCCATCCCTAGGTCGACGACCATAATAGTCGGCCTAAATGTTTCGAGCATCTCAAGCGCCGCGATTCCATCGTAAACGACCTGACACTCAGTTCCCAACAGGCGAAGCAGCACACCCACCGTATCTGCGGCATCTCGGTTGTCGTCGATGACAAGGACGCGATGACGGGCAAGTAGCGCCGGGTTAAAAGGCGGAGCACCCGAAGGCTTCGGTGGAGGGCTTAAATCGTCGAGCGCCGGGAGCATCACAACAAATTCACTCCCCATCCCTGCACCGGCGCTTTGTGCGGTGACGGTGCCGCCGTGCATCGTCACCAGACTCTTGACAAGGCTCAGACCGATACCGAGACCCGTCTGAGACTGCCGGAGATTTCGATCCACCTGGGCAAACATATCAAAAACTCGCTGGAGCATTTTTGGCGGGATGCCGACCCCGGAATCCGCCACCGTCACCAAGATCCGATCCTTCGCACGAACAGCGGAGAGAACGATGCTTCCTCCATTCGGTGTATACTTCGCCGCATTATTAAGGAGGTTTGAGAAGATCTGCGCGAGCCGGACCTCATCCCCTTCGACGTAGAGAGGCGCGTCCGGCAGACTTATCGAGAAATGATGGTTGCCCGCATCAATAGCCGGCTGACTCGTCTCGACGGCATTTCGCAGACTCTCCCTCAGATCGAATTGCCGAAGCTGGAGCTCGATTGATCCGCGGCTGATTCGCGAGAGCTCCAGCAGATCGTCGACGAGCTTGATCAGATGGTGGACCTGCCGTTCCATCATCTCGGTCATTTCACGGACGACAGGAAACAGGTCGGGGGTATTACGCAGAATCGCTAATCCATTCCGGATCGGAGCGAGCGGGTTGCGAAGTTCATGGGCCAGGGTCGCGAGGAACTCATCCTTTCGCCGGTCGGCCTCCTGTAACGCCTCTTCCGCACGCATTCGATCGGTAATATCGATCGCCATTCCGCCGATGAACGCCGGGGCGCCGTCGGGCCCCGGAATCGGAAACTTGCTCACGATCGAATGCCGAACCTCCCCGGACTCGGCCGGAAGGCGTTCGATAACCCTGACACCCGCATCGCTCTTTGCTGCCTGCAGGTCGTTGTAACGAAAAAAGGCTGCGGTCTCGGGTGAAAACACCTCGACATCCGTCCGCCCATAAAGCTCTTCGCGAGTGGAATGAAAAGCCTTTACGGCCGAGTCGTTCGCATAGACGTATCGGCCATCGATATCTTTAATCCACGCCAGTCCGGGAAGCCGCTCCATGAATCGCGTAAAGCGATCCTCGCTCTCGCTCAGCGGCGTATCAATGCGGCGAAGCTTGCGCTCCCTTTCGGCATCCCTGTCGTCAGTCACTGCAGCGATATATAACGGCTGCCTGCCTGCGCTCCAGCAGGGAAATCAATAGTCAGAATCAGTTAAATTGAATCAATATGGTGGGGCCGGTTGTAACGGAGCCGGTTCTGCACCAGCAAGAGCGCGGGCATTGCAGTCGTATGCCCGTCCCGTGCCAAAAGCGTTTGACCCTTGCCCGAAGACGACATGAGTCGCTCCGCGCTGGCCCGCCCGTTCTAGTATGCCGCGCTTTGCGTTCGTCCCTCCCATGCCCGATCCAAGCATGCTCCAGCCGGAACCGTCTTCGATCAATCCGAGGAAATAGCAGCCGTCGACCGCGGCCTGGTCGGCGTCAATGACCTCACGGCCTCGCGGGGAAAGAGGGATGACGCAAGCGAAGACGGCCGGAATAAGAAACAGCAGCGCAACTTTCGTCGTTGATGAACGCATAGAGCCTCGTAAAAAGCGTGAAAGATTCGAGCGGTCTCGAATTGCTCTATATAGCAACTTTTTGGATTTGCGAATTAGGCAGCGCGCGAAGTAACGATTCGGGCCTGTGAATCGGCATTCGCCCGATTCTCTGTGGGAACAGCCAATTGGGCAGCCCGCTTGCCGGCCCAGATTTGGTATACGAGAAATCCTGCGGCACAGACCCAAAGCAAGGTGTCCGTGACCGACAGCCGAAGCGAGATTCCGATTCCGGCGCTGCGTCCGACCAACACGACGAGCAAATTCTTCAAGCCGATCGCCGTAAGGAGGGCACAGACAAAAACCATGAGGTGCTTTAACCCTTTATTTGCAGGGATTATGGCGATTACGCTCTTCATCTTCTCTCGAATGGTTCTCATCGGTACGAATCAGCTATCTCTAGCTCTCTCTAATGAACTCGATCTCTTATCCTTCGCCGGTCCGAGGCTGCTTCAGTTTCCCCGGCCGGCGGAACGGAAAATGCTTAGCGATTTCTGTCTCCCCCACCACCGAATAGCGGTTCTCACCCCGCGGGGAATGCGAGAGAGTCCGGCTTCCAAGCCTGAATCACCATGACTTCTGCCGGCCACGCACTTTCTGGATACATCGCCTTTCGTGCGTTCTTCGACACCGGCTGGATTCGCCTCCCGCGGAAAGGCGCGCTGCTCACGCTCTGCCTCGTTCTTCCGATCCTCCCGGATCTGGATTTTATCAGTTTCTATTTCGGCATCCCGTATGAGTCGCCTTTTGGTCATCGAGGAATCTCGCACTCGATCGGCGCCGGATTTTTTGTGGCGGTAGCGCTCGCCGCGCTCTTTAAGGCTCGTGGCTGGATTGCAGCTCCCGAACGGAATTTCTCGCGGTTGACCCTCTTCTTCACGCTCCTGTGGTTCAGCCACCCGATACTCGACACCATTACGGATGGCGGCAAAGGCTGCATGCTCTTCTTTCCGTTCTCCCAAAGCCGCGTCGTTGCCCCCGCACGCTTTGTTCCGGTCTCGCCGGTCGTCACCGGGCATTACCTAAAGCGGCTTCCAACACTCGGCGACGAACCAACAGCTATCGCTTCGGCGGACAGCCGGCGCAAGCAGCTCGCCCGGGATGAGCACTCGCATCTTTTCTTGCTGCGATCACTTGTGGGCGCCGCGCCTTCCTGGAAATGGGTCGAGCCGCTTTGGATCCTAGGAATCATCGGGAGCGAAGCACTTGTATTGATCGCTGTTTGGACCGGAATCGTTGTTTTCCGGCGTGCGCGCCTCCGGTTCAGCTCAGTGGCCGAGCGTCTCCCTTCGTCTTCAAAGCGGCGTGCAGCAATAGGTGCAGCTCTCATCGCTTTCGCAGCACTGATAGCGCTCTCCCGGGTGGACCAACTCTCCGGGTCGGGCACAAAGCAAACGCTCATCACCTTGCCCGATTCCAACGGAACGCCGATCTGGAGAGTCGAGCCCGTGGGCCGAGCCGCCATCTCTGTTCGCGCCCTGCTGATCCATGGAAGCAGGTGCAGCGCAGAGATGATGCTCCCCCTTGCACGAACCCTCGCTCGAAACGGGATCATCACTTTCGCCGTTGAGCTTCCGGGACATGCACTCTCTCCTTCAGTACTCTCCGGAGGGTCGAGCTGCCAACTTTGCTCCGCCGCACCGGATTCATGCCGGGAAGATGTGCGCAGACAATTGCAAGATGCCGTGTTTCAAAATTACACGTATCTCACCCAAGCCAAGCTGCTCTATCCCGCTCAGACAATTGTCATCGGCCATTGTGCAGGCGGCACGATAGCCGGCGATCTTCTGAACTCACGTCCGCTCCAGTTAGCCCCGTTCACAGCGGTCAATATCGACGGCGTTCCTCGCAGCATTAATGAGCGGGGAAATATTCTTGTTCTCGCCAGCGAAGGGGGAACGCCGGTGGTTGAACGAGCACGGCCCGATAATCTCGCGCCGGGAAGCTTCCAAACCCGGACGGCGCGAAAGACGGTCCAGTTGAACGAGTCACACCTTGTGATGATCTACTCGAAACGGGTTCACCTCGAGATCCTCCGTTGGACAAAGAGTGCTTTCAGGCTGACACAGCCGATCAATCCTCCTCCGGGGAATACAGATCCGTCTCCATTCATTGCGTTGCTCACGCTCTCCGCATTTCTCTTGGTCTACTTTTCGCTTCCGGTAATAGCCCCGGCGGTCACCGACCGGGAGACACCTTCCAATTCCTGGTCCTGGCGAAAACTGGCAAACCTCGGCTTCTCCGGCGGTGCAGCATCTGCGGTGCTCCGGTACGGAGGGGACAATGTATATCCGATTCCGCAACTCTCCCTCGTCGGACCCGGATTTGTTTTTTTTCTATTCGCCACGGGGATTTTTGCAACTCTTGGAAACCGCATTTTTTTTCGCAGCAAACCCCAAGAAAAAGGCTCCAGCAAGAACGGCTTATGGACAGCCCTCCTTATTCCAATCGCAACGTTTCTTCTGATCTATTTCACTGCGGGTGCGTACGCGAGTAGAACCTCGTTTCACCTTCAGTTTACTCCGCTGCGGCTTTCGCTCTTTGTTCTTTATGCGCTGATGCTGCTGCCCATTACCACCGCCATCCAGAGAGTGATTTCGATCGATGCCCGTGACTCTCTCAGCGTGGTAAAGCGCTTCGGATGCATCGCGATTGTCTGGTGGACACTTTTTGCGCTTTTCGGGTTGTTCTGCCGGGATTGTGCATTCTCCCGAGATCTCGGTGAGCTTAAACTGTTGATCATCACTTTCGAGCTTGGCGGTGTTCTGCTCTTTCAGCGGCTGGGCCATCGGGTCGCTCCGGCGGCTTTCACGGCGCTGATGCTGGGTTGGTTCGTTTCCACGGCCTATCCGGTGGTCATTTAACCCGAGAATTTGCAGCGAATTTGCCGGACCGATCAAGTCCGCTCCGATAACGACTAAAGCGATCACCTTCTCGGTCAGCCGGCCGGTCACTCGTTTCCTGACGAATCGCCATAACAGAATGCCAGTGGGATCTCTGGAGGTGAGCGTGTCGAGTTTTCGCATAATCGTTTTTTGTCTCGCGTTAGCGTCGGTTTCAACTGTTGCCTCGGCAGAAGAAACGCCTACTCGTAAGATGTACGGCTTCGGCGGAAACTGCGGCTGGGTATCGCAGCAGAAACAAAATATCATCGCCCAGGCACAGCGCGCTTGCGCTGGTCAGCGCAACCGCGGAAGCCTCACTTTGCTGATGGCAAGTAAGAAGCCTGGAGTTCGTGGACGGCCGTTGATCATGCCTCGTCTGCCCCTTATCGCTAAACCCACGCCGACCGGAACGCCGTTACCCACCCGCCCTGATGAGGCTCGGGCCGACTTCATCGCATCGAATACGAGAAGTGTAGCGCTCGGAAACGAGGGATCGAACCAATCAGCGTGCACGCGAGTAACGATACTGCAGAAGCAGCTTGCTGACTTTCAGAGAGCTTGCCGCTAGGGATGCACGATACCCGCTTCCCAATACCGGCTCCTCCGGCTTGCTGCTTCCGCTAAACCTCTTGAAGCAACTGAAGTTTTTACGCCCCCGCCCGGGATGCGACGATTGTATTCCACCCCATAACAGAGTGTTCTACTTGCGCCGCTCCTCACCACAGAGAGTTCTGAATGACGACAGTCCAAACGCTTGCCGCCGGCTTTCAGGTCCGCGCCAACACCGAAAGCACGATTCTCAGCCGCAATGGGCTTCGAGTCGATCAACTTTCCAACGATGATCAGCGGGAAATGGGATTCGACGTGATTCGCTGCGCCGGCTGCGCCACCTTCGGACTCTACAAAGAGGGGATCGGCCGGCCCATCGACGCGGTCCAAATTCAAACGTCGCGGGGTCAAACGGCCGACGTGAAAGCGGCGGCAGAGAAAGAGCTGAGCGCCGCCACTTTCCGGGCGGCGCACGCCTCCGATCCGGCCGAGCAAACGAAGGCTCTCGCGAACTTTCCAAATCAAGGAGCGGATCTTTCTGCGCCACAGAGATTTCTCTTAACAGCGGCGAGCCAACAACTGACAGGGGCACCAGGATCTGAGGACTCTCTTGCAGCGCTGATGAGAGCAGCGGTCAATCCGCTTAAGTCGATCGTAGACCTGCCGCAAACAAAGGAGCTCGGGCAAAAGGTGCTGGAGACGGCACTTCAGCGCGGTCAGCTCGGCGCGCTCCCCGCGATCATCAACGCCTTCAACCTTGATCCAGGAATCATCCGGGAGCAGGCGACGAGCCGCTTTATGAGCGCGGTCGCAGGAGGTGACGCCGATGCCGCTATGGATCTTCGCCGATTCGTCGCCGCCGATCTGTCCGCGCGAAAAGAGCTTCCGGCAGCTGTCCGATCCGGGATCACCAAGCTGATTGAAGGCGGTGAGTTCATGAAATTCACCGACCTGATCAAAACGGAAGGATTGACCTCCGTTTCCACGCAGTTCCTCAGCTCGCCCGAAGGCAGCGCTTTGATGGGCTCCCGCATACGATCAGTCGTCAATGACTATGTCGAGATCTTGCAGAAGCTTCCGGCCGGCGGTCTGACAAGAGAGAATGCTGCAACCATGAGCAACGACGATCTCGATCGGCTCGGCTCCCGCATGGATGCTGTGCAGAACCTGAACTTTGCCCTCGGCTCTGCCAATCGAGCGGGCGCTCGGCTCGACGCCGCGACGATGAAGAGCTTGACCGAGTTTGGCAGTTCGGTGATCGCAGCCGAAATCAAACGTGGTGCGGTCGAAGGCACACCGCAGGCGTACACCCAGATTCTCAATGTCCTCATCCAGGTCGATCCATCCATTCGCCGCAGCAGCGAAATTCGGGCCGCGTACGAGGAGCGGGTCGGAATCCTCCGGTCAACCCCGGCTTCCGAATCCAAAGTTGAAACATTGAACCGTCTCTTCGGCCGCTAACGGTTGCCGCAAAAAGCTACGGGATACCGCTAGCGGCGGAAGCGGCGCGGGGTCGAATTTTTTAAAAAGTGGCTTCTAGGGGCGTTTGGAGCCCTCTTTTGTCTCGGACTGAACTGCCTCTAAGCGTCTTCGCGGCAATTTATGGGCATCAATTTCTTGCCGGTGAAACCATGATCGTTCTCCCTGTCTCGTTCGCCCGAGTTTTAGGATAAACTACGGCGTCTGAATTTGGAGAACGCAGTTGGCTGAGGGAAAGGACGCTGGAGATCTCGCGGGCCGTGTGCTCGACGAGAAGTATCGGCTGAACGCCATTCTCGGCCGAGGCGGGATGGGCGTTGTCTACCGTGGAGAGCAGCTCGCCTTCGGCCGGTCCGTTGCGATCAAAGTTCTGCATTCGCATCTCGTTCAAGACAAAGAGTGGCAGAAGCGATTTCAGCATGAAGCGAAGATCGCTTCTATGCTCCACCACCCGAATTCGGTCGCAATCTACGACTACGGGGTCAGCGACGGGTTGGCCTACCTCGTTGAACGAGCTCCTTCGTTTTAGTCCGCGGCTTACCGTGGACACGCTCTTCCCGATTATCGAGCAGGTCTGCTCCGTGCTTGAAGAAGCTCACGGCCTCGGGATCATTCACCGGGATATCAAACCGGAGAATATCTTTCTCGCGAAAGGTCCGGGTGGAACAACTCAGGTCAAAGTTCTCGACTTCGGGATCGCAAAGCTGCTTGAAGCTCCCGGATCGTCGTCGATGATCCAAACCCAGCACGGGATGTTTCTTGGTACTCCTCGTTATGCGTCGCCCGAGCAGGCGCTCGCCAAAGAGATCGACGGACGCTCCGATCTCTATTCTCTCGGCGTCATCATGTACGAGGCGCTCTCAGGAAAAGCTCCGTTCTCAGCGACTACTCCGATGGAGGTGCTGCTGCAGCGAGTAAACACGGACCCGGTTCGGCTCTCTCAGATCTCACCAGATATTCCAAAGCAGTTGAGTGACCTGGTCGCACAGTGCTTGTCGCGAGACGCGTCGCGAAGATTCCAAACGGCAGGACAACTCGCTGCGGCGCTCAGAACGCTTCGCCCCTCGCACCGGCCTCTCATACAAGTATTTCTCATTGCCGCCGCTGGAGCGCTCGTGGCCGCGGCAGTGCTCTATTTCGCGGCGATTCGGCGGGGAGACGAGCCTCCGGTGCCGGCGCCGACGACCACCACCACTCTTCCAACCCCGGTCGCAACTCTCGTTCCTGCATTCACCCCTCTCCCGACAAGAACAAGTGCCCCGGCACCGACGCCCGCGATGATCGTTCCCACCGCAGCACCGTCGCCGGTTTCAACTCCTGTTACCACTCCTCAGCCGACGATCCCGCCGACCGTTGCGCCAGTGTTCGAGCCGCCGACCGCCGCTCCCACACCGGTTCCAACAATCATCGAAACAGAGCCGCAACTCTTTAATCGAGCGGTGGGATTATATCAGTCACGCCAGTATGAGGCGGCGATTCCCCTGCTCCGTCAGGCGATCATCTTGAATCCGAACAGGCTCGAAAGCCGATTGGCGCTGAGCGCAAGCTTAGCCCGGACCGGAAATCGGGCCGAAGCACTCGATCAGATCCGAACAGCAGCGGGCCGCTTCCGAAAGTCAGCTCTCGTGAGCTACGAACTCGCTCGCCTAGAAGCGGTTCAACGTGAAGATGATGCCGCTCTCGATGCCCTGCAAAGATCGATCGACCTTGATCCGGGCTTCCGGCAACGCGCTTTAAAGGATCCGGATTTGGCCTCCCTCCGCGAATTAAACCGTTTCCGCGAGATCACAGGCTCCAAACCGGTCGAATCGAGACAAGGTCGCGTGCGTTACCCCTCGAGGGTTGAACCGACGCCCCGCGGAGGAACCGGGGAATCGCCGCCGGATCGGCCGGAACCGACGCCGGCCGCGAAGCGGAATCATACGGAGGTGCTCGGGGTCGGAGAGGTGTTTGATTCCCTCAACCGATCGGTTCTCGACGTCTTTGGGCGTTAATACCGGCTCAACGCAGCTCAGCGCGACCTAGAGCCGTCCTGGTTTCGTCCCGGTACGATTTGACGGCCCAAAGGGCCGACAGGATTTCCTATATAGGACGGCTCTAGGCTTTTGTTTCGCTCCGAAAAGAGCGCATCCAGCGCACTTTCTACGCATTACGGAGGCGGCAAGCCCTTGCACGCCTCCGCCGGTCGCCATCCAAGGCGACCGATAGAGCAGTTTTCTCTGCCACAACGAGCTTAGTACCGCTCTAGCAAACTGAGCGGCACAAAACTTTGTTTGTGCAGAGGGGGCGTATTTGAAAGACTGCTGCGGTCTTGCGGGATGTTGGATCCCGGAGACATCCTATTTTGGAGAACTGATGAAAGGGAAAATTTTACTATCTTTAGCTGTGTCGCTCGCGCTTCCGCTCGCTGCCTATGCCGATAATGTCGGGCAGTGTGGATGGGGCTCACGTCTAATGAAGGGTGGCCACGGAATATTTCCGCAAGTGCTCGCGGTAACGACCAACGGAACTTCCGGCAACCAAACCTTCGGGATCAGCTCCGGTACTTCCGGCTGCACCCAGGATGGAACAGTCGAGTCGAACTGGAAGACGGCTGCTTACATCGAAAGCAACAAAGAGAAGCTTGCACGTGATGTTTCGCGCGGAAGCGGCGAAGCGATCGAGTCGCTTGCTGCTCTGATGGGGATCGCTCCCGAAGACAAGGAGCTCTTCTTCTCAGCTGCGAAGGCAAACTTCACGAAGCTGTTCCCCTCTGCAGATGTTTCCCAGACCGAGGTTACGGCCTCACTGCGGAATCTCGTTGCAGAGACACCGGGACTGGAAGGCTATCGCGCAAGTCTGTAGTTAAGACGCGACAGCGGGGGAAAGGCACCTTGAGGTGCCTTTCTTTTTTGGTGAGGGTCTCTTTTCGGTGAGGGTCGTTTTTCAATCCCCGTCGTTTTTTCATTTCCGGCTTTTGGATTTCTCCATGTCTCGGTCATCGGCGGCGAAGCTCATTACAGTCCTGCTGCTGTTGTCGGGTCTTCGGGCCGACTGTTTTGCCCAGAGCATCGAGCAGATTATCGACTCGGGTCAGCTACTGAAAAAAGCCGAGGAAAGGCGGCTCTCGGTTCACCCGGAATGGCGGCGCTTGCTGCATTTTGCCCCGCATAATCTTGGTCTGGCGAATAAGAGCGAAGTCGATGATGACCAATTCTTTCTCTCGCCGAATGGAAAAGAAGATGCGCAGGCCGAGCTGGACGCGACGATTCGAGCGCTTTTTTCAGCGAAGACCGGCGACGAAGCAGAGCGTTGCCGCTTCATCGGACGCAAACGGTGGCTGGAGCAGCAGCTCGACTTCAAACTGCCCGAGGACGACTGCCTCCGTTATCGGAAATGGATTGACTCCCTGAATCCCGAGCGTGTGACGCTCATTCTGCCCGCGGCGTACCTGAATAATCCGGCCTCTATGTTTGGACACACCTTTCTCCGAGTCGATCCGAAAGGCCAAGGAAGGTCGGAACGGTTGCTCTCCTATGGAATCAACTACGCCGCCAATACAGTCGATCAACAAGGCGTACTGTATGCTTTCAAAGGAATCTTTGGCGGTTATCAGGGCTATTTCTCCATCCTGCCGTATTACGTGCAGGTGAAGGATTACAGCGACCTCGAAAACCGGGATATCTGGGAGTACGAGCTGGCCCTCACTGAGCCAGAGGTCAGAAGGTTGCTCGATCACCTCTGGGAGCTCCGCGGCATCGCTTCCGACTATTATTTCTTCGACGAGAATTGCTCCTATCACCTGCTCGATCTTCTCGAAGTCGCCCGGCCGAATCTCAACTTGAAGCAAAAGTTCATCGGCCCCGTAATACCCTCCGACACTGTTCGCGCTGTTCTTGAAAACACCGGATTACTCGTGCACACCGAGTTTCGCCCCTCCCTTCGTTCGGTCATCGCTGAGCGAAGTGCCGGCCTCTCTGCCGAGGAGCGCAGGCAGGCTGTGATGCTCGCCACTGGAGATCCGCAAAGCTTTCATGCCGCTCGATCCTCGGTGGTGAACCCAAAGACAATCGACACCGCGCAGGATTATGCGAGTTTTCTCTGGTTTTCCAAACCGGAACGTGAGGCATTTTTCAAGGAGCGCACATATCAGCTGACCGCCCTTCGAAGTACTTTACCGAACCCCGCGCCGGCACCTCCTCCAGCACTTCCACCGCGTCCCGAGCAGGGACATCGCACCGCACGGACGAGTTTGGGGGGTGGTTTCGACGAGGGAGATGCTTACGCGCAGCTCGAATTTCGAGCTTCCTATCACGACCTCTTGGACCCCGAGCCGGGCTACACGAAGGGCGCACAAATCCAACTTCTGAACGCGGCACTCCGGCTGACAGACGATCAGCTTCAGGTAGAACGAGTGGAGGTCGTGGACATTCTGTCGCTCGGCTTCCGCAATGAGTTCTTCCGCCCGATCTCGTGGAGCGTTTCCTCCGGACTCGAGCGGCTTCGAATTCGAAATGGTCATGACGACCTCACCGGATATCTCCGGGTCGGCGGAGGACTCGCCTATGCCCCTGCCCCCTACCTGCAATTTGCACTGCTCGCGGGCCCTTCGCTTTCGATCTCGGGGGTATTTGAACAGAGCGCCGCAATCGGTCTTGGACCGCAGGCACTTGCGGTGCTTGACCTGTCAGACGCGGATCGGTTGCTATTCAGCGTTCGTGCTACTCAGCACCTGTTTCGCGATCGCTGGCTCGCCTCGGAATTTCGCGCAGCTCTTCGTCACACCGTCGACGTCAATTGGGCGGCCGAATTGTCGGCTGTCCGGCAGCTGAATGATTCCTCATCGGGAGATTTCAATCGGTCGGTGACGGAGGTACAAGTTCTCCTGAGGCGCTACTTCTAATGCCGATTTTTCGGATACTCAGAATTTTGGCTGGGGCATCGCTGATTCTCTCTCTCTCAAGCTGCAACAATCTCCTCTTCTTTCCTCAGCGTGAATACCTCCTCTCGCCAAGCGAGCTTCAACTCGAGTTTGAAGAAGTACGTTTCCCGATGGCAGACGGAGTGACGCTCGCCGCTTGGCATCTTCATCACAAGACGGAAGGTCCGAGGAAAGGGACGATTCTGTTTCTCCACGGTAACGCGGAGAACATCAGCACACACATCTTCTCTGTCGACTGGCTGCCGGCCGCCGGATACGACGTATATTCACTCGATTATCGCGGATTCGGAGCTTCGGAGGGTGGGCTCAGCATGAACCGCTCTATCTCCGATATTCGAACGGTCATCGAATCGATCTCGTCTACGGCTCACGGGCCGCTGATCGTGTTCGGACAGAGCATTGGTGCCGCGCTCGCCATCCCGGCGATCGCACCGAAAGAGATTCAACACCAGCTCGCGGCGGTGATCCTTGAGAGCCCAGTAAGTTCTTATCGCCGGATCGCGAGGGAAAAGCTTGGGGAGCTCTGGCTGACCTGGCCACTCCAGTGGCCGCTAAGCTTCCTTCTCTCCGACCATTACGCGCCGGAGCGATGGGCGGAAAAGTTAATGCTGCCAACGCTAATCGTGCATAGCCGTGATGATGAGATTGTTCCATTTCATCACGGCGAACGGGTCTACGGCCTGGCGAAGGGAAATGGCCGGACGGAATTCATTGCCTTCGACGGCGAGCGCCACATCCACATCTTTCGGCGTATTGCAGCACGTGAGCAGCTCTTGGACTTCCTGCGCCGAACTACTTTGTTACCGTGATCTTCACTCCCCGGGCGCTTCGGCTCTGATTTCCGGAGTCAGTGACAGTGGCGACGAGAGTGTACTTTCCCTTTTTCTTGAATTTCGCGTCCCCCCGATAAACACTACCCGAACGGCGAAGCGTAAAGGAAAGCGATCCGGCTCGCATTCTCACGCTGCGCACTCCGCGGTCGTCTGAAACGGAAACCCGGCATTTCGTCGCCTTCTTCACTCTCACCTTGGTGGGCGAGCAGGTAAGACGGCCAATCACAGGGGGCCGATCAACGTCGACGTTGTCATCTCCGCCCGGCGGGTCGACTTCGGAGGTCGGAGAGGCATAAGCGCCTGGCGGTGTTGTTGCAGTTCGAGGCGCTTCGCTCCTATCGCGATCGACCGTGTTTACCAAATTTCCGGCTGGTGCGAGTGGAGGCGTGGCCCGATCTCCACCGGGAAAGGCCGGAATGGTTGCTGTGACAGCGGTGAGGAGGTTCCCCCCGGCAAGCGGACGGAAGTCTCCCCCGGCAGCATTGATGAACTGCGGCGCGGTCGAAGTGATTGTATTGTCGGCGATGAGCTGAGTCTCGTTGCAGGTTGGATTTGACGGCTGACAACCACCCCCGTCGACTCCGAGGTTTGTGAACTCCGGCCCGCTCGAGATGTAGTTGCCTTGAATGCGCAAATTGTCGTCAACAACGACTGGTCCTGGAACATTGCTCCCGGCGAGAGCTGTCTGCGGCCCATAGAGCGCAAAGATCTGCCCGCCGGTTGAGAATTCCGGCGGATTGTAGATGACATTGTTGAAGATCGAGATGTTCCGATCGCCGATTGGTGCCGACACGTCTTGACCGACCGAGGCGGTACCCCAACCGCCAAGGTTGATATTTGCTTGGCAAGCGGATGCGTTTCCGTCGCACGATCTCAGTCCAAAAACGACTTCTATTGTATGCGAGCGGCTGCCCACCCGGTAAAGCGTATTGTGCGCGAGAAGGATATTATAGCCCCCGTTCACTCCGAGTCCGGCGCCCTCCGTGTCGTGAATCACGTTGTTGATGACCTTGATGTCGTAGGCCTCATAATGAATCCAGGGCGATGTCATGAATTCAAATCCGGTCCCCTGCCCTGCGGTAAAGCCGCCCGTGCCGCAATTGAAGATCCTGTTGCCCTCGACGCGCAGATAGGCAGAGCCCCCTTTCGCGTAGGCGCACCAGTCCTGCGCATTATGAATCAGGTTCCGCGCAATATGTCCGTATTGAACCGCGACGAAGTCGATGGCGTTGTCATCGGCGCCGTGGATGTTTGAATCCTCGATGTAGATATAGCTCGACTGGTTGATTTTGATCGTCTCGTGCGCCGCTCGGTTTCCTCCGCTCAGCTCACTATTTCGAATCAGAATATGGTCGCATCGCTCGCAATGAAATGCATCTCCTGCCGGTGACGGATTGATGACGAGATCTTCAAGGTAAAGATAGCGCGTATCAAACACATTGAGGTCGCCGGCGAGAGTGACCGTTCCTCGTCCGCCGTTCGCACGAAAGATGATCGGCGCATTGAATGTGCCGTAGCGCGATTCGAGATAGTTCGGGATCGCGGACTCGGCCAGTGTTCCTGGAAGAATATTTATCCGAAATCCGGTGCCGAGATTCGAACCCTGGGGAATGGTGTTCCACGCCTGAGTCAGTGTTCGAAAAGCGTTCCCGCTGGAAAGTCCATCGCGTGAGTCACTCCCATTCACCGGATCTACGAAGTAATCGGTGACGAGCGGGTTTCCTTTATCGTAGCGAAGCTCCGCCATCTCTTGGGCATGCGCGGACGCCACGAGAATAGCGAATAGATGAAGGGCGAAGATGAGCGGAAAGGAGGTTTTTGCTTGCACGAGTGTTACTATCGGCCCGGCACCGACCGGCCTTAAGTGCCCGATACGTAGTAACTTTGTGTGTTTTCCCTCAGGTGCCGCCGGGCCCGGACTCCAGCACAACTCGATTCGTACTGATTTGCATCGGATGCCCCCACCGGACCCGCGGACCGGGTTACGAAAGACGCAGCGGTTCTGACCAGTTGCCGAATGGTGGGAATACGACCCAGGTCATACCTCCCCGCCCCGCAGCCGGTTCACACTGCGGCAATCATCGGAAGGAGACGCAATGAAAACACAGTTAGCATTTGCATGCGTGGCCATTGGGTTAATTGGGGCCGGCACCGCTTCGGCGGACAAATTCGAATTTGACGGCGTATACGCAACGCCGAACCTTGTTCGTGTCCAAACTCATGCAGGTCAGATGGATACCGATGGAGTCCTCAGTCAGGGGGAGATTCCAAACCCTCGCATCGACTACGAGCGCGAAAAGGAAGCAGCTGCGCGTCGCGGAGATCCCCGCTTCAATAATCCGTTTAACGCAGCCGTTGCGGAGGAAGATCGGGAATACAATGATCGTTACGATCGCTACAGCGATCAGGAAGATCGCCGTTCACGCATACGATACGATCGAGCCCGGCGCGAGGACCGGTCTGATGAAACGCCTGACGAGCGTCGCGGCTGGTGGGGCTGGTAGACTTCAGCCACCACGCAACGTTTCAGTGCACTTTCCACCGGCCGCGTTTGTGCACGTCAGCACAATTTCCGGAACAGCTGCGCTTGTGCATTGCACCGTGCACGTGTGACCACCCTTTCCGAGAATGACAATCTCCGTCGCCGTTCGGGTGTCGGCATCCCCTTCACTGAATGGGATCGGAGAGTTCGCAGGGAATCCGGCGAAAGTCGGAGTGCCCGTTGCGGAGCTGAGGGTAACATTCGGGACACCGCAGCTCCCCCCAGCATTCGTATAGATTCCATCGGGACAGATAAATCCACCGACCGCCGGTGGTGTATCGCCGGGGTCAACGCCGCCACCGAAGGACGCGTCCTCTGCTTGAGAAATGAGACCCACGATCGCCTGCACCGATCCCGCGTTTGTCAGCGCCCCGACGTGACCGGCTTTGAGAGAAACTATCCCCCCGCCAAATCCGGACCCTTGAATGAGTTGCGGATCGCTGTCGACCACCGGATTGCTCTGGTTTTCAGGGTTCAGCACCTGGTCGCTCGGTGAAACAGCAAAGTCATCCCCCTTTTCGAGCAGCTCAACCTTCACCATATGGATGTTCGAGCCAAGTGACCCCGGCGCTGTGATGTAAGTGGAGCCCGAGGCGACGCGCGCGTAAAAGACGCCGGGTGCGTATGTCGTTTCAGAGAGCCAGAAGAGCGGATTGAAATTAGCGAAGAAGAATCCGCCATAAGGGGTGCCGACGCTCAGAAAAGTGACCTCAATCCCTGAATTTGCGAGAGTTTTATTCCGCCCGAGTACCATGGCCCGGCGCGCAATCAAGCCGCCCATGCTGTGTGCGACGACAGTTACCTGAGTGATGCCAAACTCATCTCGCAGTTTTATCACAGCGTCGGCAAACTTATCGGCAAGCTCCTCAAGATCATCCGTATCGCTCGCGAAGCCCTCGGTGACTCCGTCGAATGCCGGCCCAACGAGCGCGCTCGCCTTTTTGTCGTAGACAAAGCGAAACACGTTGTGGCTCTTTGACTCCTCCGCTTCGAGCTTATCGAAATGGCTCGACTCACCGTTCACTCCATGAATCATCACGATCACCGGCTTGGAGGGATCGATCGCTCCCCCCGGCAAAGTCGGCGCTTGGAGCCCGGATGCTGCAAAGTCTACCGGGTCGAAGTTTACGTTCGAAGGAGCCTCTCCAGCGGTATAGGAACTTGGTCCTGCACTGCTTTCTGATCCGCTTATCAGCTTCAATGCATTCACTGCAGCCGGGGCATCGGCACATCCATTTGGAGGAAGCCCGGCTTCGTCGAGTGCGTTTCTGAGCTGAACATCGAAACCAAACGGCCAGAATCGATCCTGGATCGTCGCGCTGGCCGATAGCCGTGGATCGGAGTCCACAGCCGCCTGATTCTGCGACGCAAAAAAGATGCCGTCAGCATCCGCGCCGCCGCTGAGCAACGATGTGCGCGCGATATCGATCACAATTTTGCGATGCGTAACATTGCCCGGAAGCGCCCCCGGATTCTGAATGTAGTCACTTTCCGAGAGGAGCTCCGCAGGATATCCCGCCGGGGCATCCGCACTTGGAACTCCCCCGAAGGGTGAAAAAAATGTCACGAGATCGATCTCAATATCCGGCAGCGGCTGTGTCGCGAGCGCTCGTCGCGCGATCACGCCTCCGGTATTATGACCGAGAACAACGACTTCCCGAATGCCTGCCGCCGCTAGCGACTGGATCGCGTTCGTTAGAGACGCCTCAAGCACCCCCGGTGCAATCAGCTTTCCGCCGGCATCGGAAGCTTTCACTCGATAGATTGAATCGGCGAAGCTCTCGCGGCAGCCGAGTTCCGCACCGGCCTGCGCCGCGATTGAATCTTCTGCGGTCAATCCACCGATGAAGAGGGCGGGCCGCGCCGTGGTTGCATTATCGACACTCGCGATTAGATCAATCCCCTGATCGGCCAGCTGCTGACTTATCTGTGTGAACGGAATTTGCGGAAGATGCGAGTTTCTTTCGCCGTCGCTCCCGTCACACGCGGAAAAGAGGAGGAGCGCGAGAATGCTGAGATAGCCGAGTGTTTTCATGGCTTCCTCTCCGAAGAGCGAGGGAACTGCTGCGGGGAACTGCTCGGATTTGTCGCGTGAGTCTTACAATCCGTGAAGTCTGTCAAATTTCTTCGACAGCGGCCCTCAGAGCGGCTTTCCTCCGGCTCTGCAAGAACGGGAGGGAGATCGCGAGGACGATCAACACGGCACCGACCCACTGGATTGAGGTGAGCCGCTCGCCAGCGAAGGTGATTCCGATGAGTGCGCCTACCACAGGCTCGATCAAGAACATCAAGCCAATCTGCGCGGCCGTCAAAAAGAACTGCATCCGCATCATCATCCAAAAGCGGAAACCGCTGAGAATCAGCCCCGAATAAAGGATCGCCGTCCAGGTGGTCTGGGAGAGATCTGACATCTGCCTGGGAAACTCCTCCAGACACACAGCGAACGGCAATGCGACGAGCGCGCAGATAAGCTGTGACACACCGGTCAAGGCAAGCGCGGAGTGACGCGGGACGATCGATTGATTGAGCGAATAATAGAGCGCGAAGAAGAGAGCCGAGCAGAGAACGAGAGAATCATCCTGTGCAATCGAGAGATCAGATCGAATAGTTAACGCCGCTAAACCCGCGACACCGATAAGCAATGGGATCACCGTTCCCTTCCCCACTTTCCGGCGGAACAGAACCCAATCGACGATCGGAATCAGAATGGCATCAGAATTTGCGAGAAACGCGGCGACCGAGGAGGATGACGTCTTCAATCCAAACAACAAGAACAGCATCGCGAGGGTGAATGCCACTGCCGGAATCGCAGCATCGCGCCAGGTACTGACCGAAATCCTTGTTCGGGTGAGATAGCAAGTGACAATGAGAATGAGCGCGGAAAGGAGAAAACGCGTTGCAGTCAGCGTGAACGGGCCGACCTCGCGCATCGCGATTTTTCCGACGAGATACGAAGTCCCGCCGAGGGTGCAGCTAAAGAGCACCCCGAGTCGTGCCGCATTCGGGGTGAGGTTCATCGTCCGAAGATTATCGAACTTAGAACAGGCCCGTTGGATCTACGAGCGTCACGAAAAGTTGCCCGCTTGCGCCGGCGAGGGAGGTAGTTGCAGCTCCGGTCGCAAGAACATCACCGCCGAGACCACCATTCCCGCCAAATCCGCCGCCGCCGCCGCCGCCGATGCGAGTCGCTGCGCTAACAGTGCCCGGTCCACCCGCGCCTGCAGCGGCCCCCGGCAAAACCGAAATGGTTCCCCCGTTACTCGGTGTTACCGTTGGGCTGAGCAGATGCACGATCCCTCCAGCTCCACCGCCGCCGGACCCGGAATTTGCACCTGCAACTCCGCCGTCTCCCCCCGCAACACTGATCGATCCCCCCTGAGTGATACTTCCGGGAGAAGCCAAAATAACTATCCCGCCGGCGCCGCCGCCAGCTCCGCTCGGTGCGACCGAGCCACCCGCAGAAATTGCACCTGCCGCGCCGATCGAGATTCCCGATTGCGCCAAGATTGTAACCGCGCCGCCGCCGCCACCGCCGACCGAACCCGGAGCGCCGCCTGCTCCGGCTCCTCCACCGAATGGACCGGGCTTTAAGAGGGTCCGCGCTTGGTTTGGCGTAAGGCCGACTCCACCAGTTCCTCCAAAACGGGTCGCGGCATTCGATCCGAGCTCGCCATGCTCAGCATGTCCCGCGGAGTTTCCCGTTGCTGCCGGCCTCAGTGCGGGGATCATGCCCGCAGAGAAGGTTGATGCCGCTGTTTCCAGGAGTCCGCCAGTCGCGGACGACGGAACGGACACTATCCCGTCGATTGTAACGGTACCAGTCGCGCGAAGGATGACGCCGCTCGGGATCGTCAACACCTGCCCTGCGGCGACGGTGATATCGGTGAACTGCAAATTCCCATCCGTCGCATAATCAGTGAGGAGTGCTCCTCCCACCGTGACGTTCAGCGGACCTGCGGATCCGTCGCCGTAAATGCGGAGCGAACCATCAGCTCCAGCGGCGCCAGCCGCACCCGGCGGCCCGGCTGGTCCGGCCGCACCCGCAGCACCAGCCGTCCCGTTAGTGCCGGCTAGACCGGTTGCGCCAGTGGGACCCTGTGCTCCTGCGGCTCCTTGAGGCCCCGCCGGTCCGACGAGAAGGGCGCGTCTGCCCAGTTTCGTCTCACCTCGCACGCATTTTGCCCGCAGCGTCAGTGCACCGTTGGAATTCTTCGAGCAGATGACTTTCGGAATGGGCGCGGCCAACGCCGCTTGACCGGTAAGCAATACCAAAGAAAATATCGCTGCCGGGATCATTCGAAGAATGTGTAGATCGATCATCTTTGTGCCCTTTCGCTCAAAAAAATTCACGACGATCTCTATAGCGGTAGCCCCGCCCACCCGCCATTCGAAAACTCGCCGCCTCTCGTCGATGGGAGGCCGGAGAGCAGCCGGGGGACATCCCGAACCAGGGGAAACCGAAAACCTGCCGTTCTCCTCCAAAAACCCTCAGCAAATTCAGCAATGTACAGCTCTATAGATTGCCAGAAAATGCCGATAACCAATTGCTGTGTGCAGCACCATGGATGGTGATGTTGAATTTGAACACAAATCGGTCTGCTCTCGGAGCGCTGCGCCAATTGGATGGGCATACCAATGCCTTGCGCGCGAGCTTTGAGCGGCTCTCGACGGGACTTCGGATCACTCGCGCAAGCGATGACGCCGCAGGTCTATCGATCGGCACAGCTTTGCGTGCGGACTCTCGGGTGTTCAATCAAGGGATTCGGAACGTCAACGACGGGATAGCACTTCTATCGATCGCAGAAGGCGCAACACAGGAACTCTCCAAGGTCGTCACACGAATCGAAGAGCTTGCGTTTCAAGCGGCAAACGGGACGCTCACTTTTACGCAACGCCGAGCGCTCGACGCGGAAGCACAAGCACTTCGTGCTGAGCATGATCGAATCAAGGCAACGACAAATTTCAACGGCCTTGCCTTAATTGACGGCTCGCTGTCGCAGCTCAGTCTTCAAGCGGGATACGGCGTGAACGGCACGCTCACTCTCGCCGTTGGACAGAATACTCTTCACGGTGAGGGGGATGGGACGTTCACGAACAACACGGCCGTGACGTTACCGGGGGCCGGATCACACGAAGATATCGAGCTCGTCGACGTGAATGGAGATTCGATCCTTGATCTTGTTTACAACGATCGCGGGGCGAACACGATTTACACGCATGTCGGGAACGGAGACGGCACCTTTCTCGCTCGGCAAGGCGTGGCAGTTGGATCGAGCCCGTGGGAGATGGAGTTCGGAGACTTCAATGAGGATGGGCTCGTTGATTTCGTTACCTCCACAGCAGCGGGAGTGAATTGGCGGTTCGGAACCGCCGGAGGAACCTTTGTGTCCGGGGCGGGTCTTGCCGGTCCGTCACAACGCTCGGTAACGGTAGGTGATTTCAACAACGACGGAAACCTCGATTTCCTCTCCTCAGAGTTTTCAAATACGGATTCGTTTCTGCATCTCGGAAACGGAGATGGGACTTTCAAAGCGGTGCAGACCATCGCCGTGCCGGTACTCGCGGAATCTGCAGCGGCCGGGGATCTGAACGGAGACGGAATCGACGACGCCGTTTTCGGAGGAGGAGATCTCGTCGTCGCACTTTCCAACGGAAACGGCACATTTAAGGCAGGTGTCTCTTACAGTGTCTCCGGCATCATACGGAACGTAAAAATGGCGGACATGAACGGCGATGATATTCTGGATGCCGTCGCTTCCACCGACGGGGGCCGGGTCGACGTCTTCTTGGGAAACGGAAACGGCACGTTCAAAGCCTCTGCCGTTCTGAGCGGGCAAGGAGGTGGCGGTTATGCTGGTTTAGCTCTTGCTGACGTTAACAGCGACGGAGCATTGGACGTCATTTCGACTGCGACGACTACCCCCGTGTACCAAGTATTCGTGAATAATGGGAACGGTTCGTTCCTAGCTCGAGTGACCTATGGTGCTGCAGCAAACACGAGAGCTGTCGCAGCTGGAGATATCAACGGTGACGGCATCAACGACCTCGTCAGCGCAGCGTACGCCGGAAGCTCGCTAGCGATTCTCTTCGGGAACGGCGGCACGACCGGCGACATGCAGGACTTCGACCTGCGCACACGGAGCCAAGCGCTCGCAGCGATCGATCTGCTGAAAACTGCGCGGAATGCCATTAGCGCGGAGCTTGGCGCGATCGGAGCATTCCGGAGCAGGCTCGACACAGCGGCAAATGCGCTCAGTATTATTCGGGAGAACAGCGAGCGCGCCGCCAGCCAAATTCTAGATGTGGACGTGGCGCAAGAAGCGGCGGTGCTTGCCGCGGTGAACATCCGGCAGCAAGCCGCCGCCGGAGTTCTCTCGCAAACACAGCTCCAACCGCAGCTGGCGTTAAGCCTGCTGCGATTCTAACGGCGCAAAACCGAATTATCGCGCCTTGTAGATAACCGCACTGATGCTATCGAAAAGGACGAGCGCATCATAGAAATCTTTTCCGGAGAGCCCGCTGATCAATACAGCGTTATCTCCGATCTCGGCGACGGTTCCGGTGATCTCCTCGCCCGTTCCGAGACGTAAAGTGACGGGCTTCTTCTTGAGAGCTTCAAGAGTGCTTCGAACAGGTTCATCACCTGACGCACCCAGCTTGGCTGCTTCTTGAGCGAAGGCGGGCGCCGTTGCAAGTAAGGTTCCGGTGAAAAGAAGAGTTGAAACGATCTTTCGCAGCATATGATTCTCTTTTAATGAATTGGGCGCGGCTTAGCCGGCCCGGTAGTCTGGGACGAAAGCTATTACGCTTTTGTGTTCATTGACTAGCCGAAGTTCTCGGTATGCCGCCCGAGCCGGACGGGAGCAGAGCTGTCAGCGGGCGAGGACTGAATCAATCTTCTGCCGGATTGTCTCGAGATCCCGTGGGATCTGGTCGAGGACGCTCTGTTTCTTGGACGTAGATCGATGAAATGGATCGTGAACGGCAGTATCGACTCGGGTGAGCGTAAAACCTGCGGGTGCTGACTCGTCCGCCATCTTCCCCTGGAGCGCGCTTATCTCATTGCCGACATGGGGATACGTCAGCCGTCCGAAGCGGCCCTGATTCGGTGTGATTCCATCCATGATGCGGATGATCGGCCGTAATACCGGGTTCAACGGAAGCATCGGTGGGCTTACGGCCACGAGAGAATGCTTTCCCTCGGTGAGTTTGCCCTGCTCCGCAAGCCGATAGCCGATGTATGAACCCTGGGATGCACCCACAATCATCACCTCGGCATCTTTGGGCAGGTCAAGTGATCGGAGTTGTGCACCAATTTGTGCTGCTTGATCCTTAATGGGCGCGCGATCATCATAGCCGACGCTTATGTGCCGAATGGAGTACCCGGCGTCCTGTCTCGACTTCAGGATCCCCGTGACAGACGAAGCGATGAGCTCATGCGTCACATCCTTTTCGTTCTGTTCGCTATTTCGCCGCCCTGGAATCGTAATCAGAACTATCTTCTTCTGGTCCTGCCGAGCCGCGCCGGGAATATCATACTCCCGTGAGCTGAGCCGGGGGGCGCGTTCGGTGCCGAGCGATGGCACCGATTCGCCTTGTGAATGTTTGTCGTCTGCGACTCTGCCGCTCATCGAAAGTCGATCCCCCGTCCGGATCTGTTATGGCCTCGCCGTACCTCAAGAGAGCCAAGTCTTGTCGTCAATGAGATGTCAGCAGGGGCCGTACCGAATCAGGCGGAATAACTTCAATAAATTTGGCAATTAAGAGGGGCCTTTCACCGGAACGCCTCGCACCCCTTCAATCCGCTTGAGAACCACCGGATAGGCGAAATACTGGCCGAGCTCCGGGCTCTCGCGAAAGGAATAGACACCCAGCACGCCCGATTTCTCTCGTGTCGACTGCAGAAGTCCTAACAGATGCCCGGCCGACAAGATCTGCTCAGCGCGAAAGATCTCTCCGACGAGGATCGTCATATCGTAAGCGCTGCCTGCGAAAGTCAGCTGCGCTTCATTGCCATAAGCAGTGCGGTATCTCGACCGGAATGGAACATCGGCGTCATTGTCGGGGTAAAGGCAGCCCTCCGCCAGTCCTCTCCCTTCGGTGAGAGCTGCCGCGGTCTCGCAGAGGTCAGTTCCAAAATACTGTGCATCAAGACCAAGCTCGCGCGCTTGACGGAAGAAGGCGATCAATTGCTCTGGCCAGAGAAAAACGCCGATGGCCCGGCGCTTCAAAACCTTCAGCTTCGCAATCACACTGCGAAAATCAACCTCCCCCGGAGAGACACGCGCGATCTCCTGAAGCTTGATCTTGCTCCCTCCGGCTTTTCGAACGCCGTCGATCATCGCACTGAAGAATGTGGACTCGGTCTGAATGATTGGAAGCTCGTTCTCTCCTGATTTCGCGAGGTAGTCCGCAAGCGCTGCTGTATATTCGCCGGTATGATTCATCGAGCGAATGAGAAATTTCTTTCCCACGACCGGCGCGGCCTCAAAACTAAAATTAATGAATGTCAGCTTATCGCGCTCGACGAGCGGTCCGATCGCTTGCGCTAGATTGGTACCGAAGCCAAGGAGCAAATTCAGCTGGCCCGCCGCTTTGAGCTTCCGGTAAGCTGTGAGTGATTGCTTCGAATCGAACTGATCGTCCTCGTAAGCGAAAGTCAGATTCTCAAACAGCTCCGGATGCTCCTTCCGAGCGAGCTCAATTCCGTTTTTCACCGCCGTTCCGATCGTTGCCATTGGACCGGTCAGCGGCGTGATCACGCCGATCCGTAGCTGCCGCTCCTGCGCATCAGAATGAACAGGGCAAAGAATGAGCAGTGAGATGAGAACGAGAAAGCAGCGCACTTGATCCTCCGAACTGGAATCAAAGATGCGCGTCTACGCGCTGATCAGGGAGCACGTCAAGCGGCGCTACTGCAGGAACGCTTCTCCGCGTTTGACTCGAACGGCGCTCGAGACCTCGGGCGGTGAAACGGTTGTGCCGTCGATCTTCCCTATCCAGATTTTTCTGTCTGTTGTGAGAACCGCAAACCAGGTTTGCCCATTGGCGTAGGCGCCCGCAACAGCTTGCTGAGCCCGAGGAACCGCAAGCGAGTTGGAAGAATTTCTCCATGCCGATTGCGAACGGTCATAAACAAGCAGCTTGATCGCCTTCGTGCTTCGACTAAAGAAGGCGAGATTCACCGGCGCGCTGCCTGAAGCTGGAAGCGCGAGGTAGCTCCCTGAGGAGATGCTCCGCGGCAGACTCGCTGTCTCAAGCACTTTTGCCCCATCCCGACTGAGAAGCTGAGCTTTGCGGTTCAACAGCACCAGGAACAAAGTATCGCCATTCGCGGTCATCACGCAGCTCGCTGACGTGACGCCTTTAGGAAGGCTGACTGTCGTCCCGGAGGACGTCCCCGGTGTGAGCAACTGAATAGATCGCCGAGTACTGTTCATCGCCGCGGGGACAAACTGCCCTCCAATCGCGCAACCAAGCAGCGGCGTATCGCGGCCGGTCCCAAACGCACCCAGAGAGACTTTATGCCCTGTAAGCGGATCGAGCGCTCCCCAACTCAACTTGTCTGTGCTTCGTGCTCCGCGTTTCACAGAGATGACCTTCGCGCGTCCAGTCCCGTCGATCTCACCAACGCCAACCTTCATCACCCTGGAGATGCTTCCTTCGTGGGTTGGACCGCTACCGACCTCTTGTGGCTCCGAAAGGAATGCCCGGAAGGCGGTGTTATTCAGGAGGACAAGATCGCTCGAACCATCCCCATTGAGATCGCGTAGAACATGCGGAGCGGCATCGCAGAGATCTCCTACGCCATCGCCGTCAGCGTCCGCCTGATCAGCGTTCGACACAGCGGGGCAGTTGTCGCTCGTATCGGGGGCACCATCTCCGTCAACGTCGGATGGCACCACGACAGCGGGCATAAACACAGCAGTAAATGTCGTGTTGGTAAGCGGTGTGTCGATGGTGTGAACAAGCTGCCCACTGTCGGACCAGAGTGCGAAATTATAGGTAATCCCGTTTAGTGTCTGCGGCGCGAGTGTGCCGATTGCACGCGTTGTCCCGACAACTCCTTCGACCGATTTCGGCGCGGTCTGTGGCTGGCCGTCCAGTGTAACCGTAAGACCAGCCGGTGAAGTCTGTAGAGTGAAAGTGGACTTCCGCGGCAACACATCCCGAGTCGACTGATGGATTGCCCCTTGTGAGTCAGTCACTGTGAGCTGAATTCGATACCAGACGTTCGCCGAGGTCTCTCCGAGCTTCGGAATTTGGAACGAGCCGGTTCTGGTCTGTGTCAGCGGGCCGAGGAACGGATGCGAATGAGTGTCGTGATGGAATGCGACGCTCCACGAGAAAGCACTCGCAGGAAGAGTCCCATCCTGCGAGTCCGTGGCAGTGCCGGAGAAACTGATTGTATCGCCTGCACTGTAAAGGGCTCCGTTTCCAGGACTAACGATTGTTCCTACCGGCGCAGTATTCTGTCCCGTGACCGTAATTTGCCTCGATGCTGAATTCGTACCGCCACGCCCGTCTGACACTGTCAGGGTCGAAGTAAATACGCCCGGCGTGGAGTAGGTGTGACTCGTCGTAACACCGGATGCCGTCGGCGACCCATCGCCAAAGTTCCACGAATAGGTGAGCGTGTCTCCGTCACTATCGCTGCTTTGTCCCCCGCTGAAATTTACATTCAGAGGCACTGTGCCCGAAGTCGCCGAAGGTGAGTTCACAGCAACCGGTGCCTGATTTGGGGCCGTGCCCGTGTAAGTGATTCTGCGAACTGCGCCGCCGCTGAACGCTAAGTAATACAGCGTTCCGTCAGGCCCAGTTTCCAGAGAAACGGGGGAATCTACCCCCGTAGCGAACGCCGACATCTGATTCGATTGATTCAATCCGCGAATAAAATTCCCGATGTAATCCGAAAAGAAGTAGACGCCGGTATACGATGCGGGGAACTGCGATCCTCGATAGAAGACCCCTCCCGTGATCGCGAAGCCTTCCGGATGGGCGTAGGCGTAGATCGGATTCGTCATTCCAGTTGCAGAGCAGACACCTTCGCAAGTCGGCCAGCCGTAGTTCGCGCCCCTCGCAAGCTGATTCACTTCCTCCCAAGTATTCTGCCCGACATCGTTGACGTAAATCCTTGAGCTCCCCGGATCGACAGCAAAGGTATACGGATTCCGCAGCCCAAGCGCCCAGATCTCACCGCGCGCTCCGGACGTTCCGACGAAGGGATTGTCAGACGGAATCGTTCCGTTCGAGTTAATCCGCAGGATCTTTCCCAGGAGGTTCGTGAGTGTTTGTGCATTCGCCGATACGGCATTGTCGCCGACTGCAATATAGAGCTTTCCGTCTTGCCCAAAGTGGATCGCTCCGCCGTTGTGATTACCCGCACTGACAAAGATGTCGTCGAGGATCACCGTTTCGCTTCCTGCCTCCACGAGATCGGGATTTGAGACGCTTGCACGAAAGCTGCTCACCCGATTCTTCAGCGGGGAATTGTTCGTATAGTAAAGATAGAGAGTCCGATTGGTCGCGAAATTCGGATCGAAGGCGATGCCGAGCAACCCGCGCTCGGATGAAGTATTCACAGGAAGGTTGACAAATGGTGTCGCGAGGAGCTGGCCATTTTTAATGATTCGCAGGCGGCCCGCCTTCTCGGCAACGAACAGTCTGCCGTCCGGAGAGAAGCGCATCGTCGTCGGCTGTTGCAAGCCCGAGGCAACTACGGATTCCTGGAAATCAGGGGGAAGCGCCGCTGCAACGGTGTGGAGAATGGTGAGGATGAGGAAAGCAAGAATGCTTCCGGATAGAACGTAGAGAGCTGTCTTCAGTTGCGGGGCGATGACCCGAACAATGCGATCATCTCGCATACTACGCCTTCTCTGATCATGGGCAGACGCCCACGATTGATGGAACCAGCCTCTCTATTATGGAGCGTACTCCTGTTGGAGTGTCGCCAAAAGGAATTTATGCCGGCGGCACCTAAGCCGTTGCATCCAAGAGCGAATATCGTGCCAACACTTCGCAGCCTATTCCGGTGCACTCAGCTCAGCATTTGTTTGCCTTGTTCCGCCGACATAAGTGCACGAAGCTTCGAGCATTGTGGGATAGAACTGTAGCGAACGGAGGATGCGCGCGATCCAGGACGAGGTCATCCGGTAGCCGTAATATGTCACCGAGCATTTATTGACACCTGGAGCTATCGGCGCGACGACGTGGTCCGGCACATAGATCGGATTGTCATACTTCCAAAGCTTCCATACGTCGTGCGAGAGCCGCGGCCGGACGCGGAAATATGCAGCGTCCGCCTCTGCACACATTCCGGCCGCCCTGCAGCCGCGCACTGAGTGGATGTTCTCTTCGTGATCGATCTCTTCGGAGTTGTTCAAGTAGAAGGTCTCCGTCCGCATCGAAGTCGCCATGAGTATCCCGTCACTCACCGGCTCAATCGTCACAAATCGAATTGCGTCTCCAAGTCCGGTCGGGCTCATCCCTGCAAGAACGAGAAAAGTGAAGCCCATGACGAATCCCGCTCTCCGGCGTGAGAGGACTCGTTCACCGGTTTTTCGATCGGTGCGAAAGGCGAAGCGCTGCCAGAATCTTCGATACTGGCGGAGTACCCACCGAATAGGCGGGCCAATGACATTCCAGATCGGCTGAAGGAAGTGGAGATAGAATCCCAGCGTTCCCTCTTTAACGTTAACGACTGTACGTCGTACGTAACGAACATCGTCCGCTAATCCTTGCAGCGTTCCCGGTTCGGTAACCGGAGGGGGCTTTGGTTTTCCGGAGCGAGCGTGAAGCATCTTCGCCTCCGCCAGCAGCCGATCGGCCTGTTCGCTCGAGCTCTCTTCTTCATCGCTCATGCGAGTCCCTTCACAAGGCGGCCGCGAGCTTCGCCGGAGCCGGTGCGAAGCCGATTCGATCGTGTGCCGGATCGTAAGTCACAAATATCTCCCCCGTGACATTCCCCTCGCCCAGCACGAGGTCGGCCAACCCTGAGGTAATCTGCCGGTCGATAAAACCGAGAATGCTCCGTGCGCCTTCCCGGGGAACGTACTTCGCATCAATCATCGCTGCGAGGTCCTGATCCGCGATCGTCAATTGAATATTTCGATCGGCAACGAGCTTGTTGATCCGCGCCAGATCTTTTCGCGCGATGACTTGAAGCACAGGGATCTGCAACCGCTGGAAGCAGTAGATATTCCCGCCGAACCGTCCAAGGAACTCCGGCTTGTATTGGGTGCGCAGCTCGGTAAGCGCAAGCTCTTTCGACTCCTCGAATGGAATCGCCGGATCGAGGAAATGCGGAGTCCCGATATTCGTCGTCATGATGATGACGGAATCTTTGAAAGAGGCGGTGAGCCCGCGGCTGTCCGTCAGCCGGGCGTCATCAAGAACCTGCAGCATGAGATTGAAGACGTCGACATGTGCCTTCTCGATCTCGTCGAAGAGTACAACGCTGTAGGGATTCCTGCGGGCCGCGTTTGTCAGAATCCCGCCGTGCTCATACCCTTCGTATCCGGGAGGTGCTCCGATGAGCTTCGCCACGGCGTGCTTCTCCATGTATTCCGACATATCGAAGCGCAGCAGCGGAACCTGCAGAGCTTCGGCAAGGCCTTTTGCCAGCTCCGTCTTTCCGACACCGGACGGTCCGAGGAACATGAAAGTGCCCGACGGCTTATTCGGCATTTTCAGCCCGAGCCTTGCCCGCTTCACCGCTTTTGCGACCTCAGTTGTCGGCTCTGTCTGCCCAATCACCCGCGCACTCAGCACTGATTCAAGATTCTTCAGTCTTATCCGCTCATCCTCCGTAAGCGTATCCACCGGGATGCCGGAGAGAGAGCTGAACGACTTGAGCACCGCTGAGTCGTCAATAGAGAGACCTGCATAGATCTCTGCGACCTTTTTCTTATACTGGTCAGTTGATTGGTTGATCAGCTCGCTCAGCTTCTGAATTCTCGTCTTGATCGCCCCGATCTCGGGCGTCTCGAAGTTTGCATTTCCCAGAATTGCAGTAAGCGACCCCTGCTTGCCGGCGCTTGGCGTCATGCCGCCCGCCTGGGATGATCGCTCCACATGCTGTGCACGCTGCGCCTGCTCCCCTTTCAATAGCTCGATCGAATCCTCGAGCTTTCGGATCTCCTCTTCGCCGTCAGTAATATCTTTGTAGAGGAGGCGCACGGCAGTCTGCCGCGCTTCCCAGCTTCCTCTTTCGGCGTCGATTTTCTTGAGAAGCTCGCTGTGCTTCACGGAAAGGTCCTGTCGAGAAGGCTCAGCCCGCAGCGCCGCCTCAACGGCCTTCGACTCGATCTTCAGCGCTTCAATATGCTGAGGCGCAATATGCGCCTGGCGGCAATAATCGGTCAGCGCCCGATCGAGGAGAGTGATAGCGGCATCCGGCTGCGCGCGAAGCTCGGCGAGTTTGTATTTTTCGGTTAGGACCGCAGCCGTCTCCACAGCCGCAGGTTTGATCTTGATTCCGTGATGCCGTTCGAGCGGTTGCACTGCCTCTTCCAGGATAATCCGCAGATTCTCCGGATTTGGCTCCTTCACCTCGTAGAGCGTGCAACATTCGAGGATATCCCCGTCGCACTTGAGAATCTCGCCAAGATTGTCATCTTTCGTTTCGAAGATCGCCTGACACTTGCCGGCTTTAAGATCGCCCATCAGGCCGTTGATCAAATTGGTGCAGCCGTGCGCCTGCGCTGCGCGAATGAAATCGATCGTATCCTCGATGACGAGCACTGAGTTCCGTGACCTGAGCAGCGTCTGGCGGACCCGCTCGAAAAGCGAGTTGATCACGGGGGCGTTTCCCGACTCGAAAAGCTTGTCCGAGTTCAGCCAATAGAAGCGCTTGCCGACAATGTCGACCGGGGTGCGGTGGTCTCTCTTCAGGCTTTGTATCCCAAGGACAATCGCACTAATTCCGACGCCACCCCGGCCCGTGATGATCAGATTGTTCTTCCGCATCTTCATCAGTACGGAAGAGAGCTCTTCGAGCTCCTGATCCCGGCCGACGAGACGAAAGTCCGGAATGCCGCTTAGGACATCGCTACCGCGGGAGAGAATGTTGCTGATCGAGACAACATTTGACGGCTGCATAGAGAACCTACTGAGCGGCGTGAAGCATTACCGGCTGCTGCGGAGCTTATCGAACGGATTCTGCGGACCGGCCGGAGCGGCAGCTTTCGGCTCGGCACGGGGCTCGTCTGCTCCGATACCGGAGTCGGCTCTGTCAGAGACGAGATCTTTGATCGCCTCCTGAACATGCCCCGAGACCATCCGAATCGCCTGAACTGTATCTCGCATGCGGCCGTAACCTTCACTTGCGATCTCGCTGGAGGCTTTCAGGACGTCCCCATAGTCCTGAAGCTCGCCGACGAGGCGGGCGATCTGATTCGCTTCGACCTCAACGTTCGTCGCATTCCGCACGACCTCTTGCGAGATGATCGTCTGATTCTGCTCCGCCATCTTCGCGAAGTTATTCGCGGCGATCGATCGGGACTCGCTCGTCGCTGCGGCTGAGATCGCACTCATCACGGACATAAGTTGCTCACCCATCTGAGAGACGCCTTCGAGGTGCAGCCGCTTCGTGCTCGAGCTCTCGTTCCGGAGGGTGTCTTTGTAGGCTTGAATCTGTACCGCATGCTTGGTCAGACCGCCGATCGAGTTGGCAATATCGACCGACCCATCGTTGGTAAGCGTGATGTGCTCATTCAGCTCATTCAGTTTTTCCTCACGTGTCATGCGCGAGATAGGACTCTCATCTGAGGGGGTGCTCGTCAGCTCGCGCTTTACGCCGTCGTTCGCTTTCGCAACGTTTTTCAGCGACTCATCCATGATCAGATGCATGTTCCTGAGCATGCCGTTTGCATCGCTCATCACCTCGGCGTGCTTGCCCAGGCGCCCAAGGGTTTGGAGAACGCTTTTCAGGCGGCTGTCGGAGGTATCTACATACTTCACGGCGGAATCGATCAAGGCTCGCTGACGGTCGCGATTCGCATCTTTGGTGAGGTCGAGAAACTCTCGGAGCACCTCTTTTTGACGCTTCAGCTCCGGATTGCTGGAGTGCGGGCCTTGGGCGAGCTCCAGGCGTTTTTTCTCGATCTGGCGCACAATATCGCCGATCGCATCGGAGAGCAGCGGCCGATCCACGAATTCAATCTCGTGTCCCCGTTCCTTCGCAGCCTTGCTCACTGGTCCGAGTCCGAAGAGTGTCTTCTCCTCTGCCAGCCTCGCCTTTTCACGGGCGAGATTTTCGAGCTTGAGCTTTGAATTCTTCAGATCGTTTTCGAGCTTCGCGAGCCCTTTCGTCTGTGCCTCTTGCCAGGCTTTGTCATTCTCGATCTCGCGGTAGACGTCAGTGATCTTATCCTGTTTTCGGATCTCAAAGACGGCCGTCAGCACTTCGAGCAACGGCTTGACCCGGTCCTGAAACTCGATCGATGACTTTGTCATCTCGTCAATCACGGACTGCAGCTCGGCGAATGCTTCTGTGTCCTGCAATTGGATTCCTTCACGGTTGAGCAATTTGCGTTGCTCTTGCAGGTATTCCTTGAACTCGTTGAACGCTTCGAGCTTCGCGCGGTTCTCCTCCTTGGTACTCTCTTTGGAAAACTGGAGAATTTTGGCGAGCTCATCCCGCTTCTGTTCCGGCGAGAGTGTTGGGTTCAGCATGATTTGTGCGTAGACATTTGTCTGCGCAAGGGAAGAGAAGTCGACCTGTTCGGTTGTCCCCTGTTTGGCTTTGTTCGCCCGCTGCTCTGAGATCTGTTGTGCGTCTGCGACAACACTCTTGACCGATCTTTTGACCGCTGACTCTGACATAGGGATCTTCCAAATTTAAGAAATCTCGGGCCCACCAGTTAAGAAGAGTGTGATGCTCTCCTTGCGGCATGGAATCGGCAACCGTTTCCACCCGCTTAAACGGAATGCATCGGAGACACGTCGTTCAGGAGAGGATAAGTTCCTCAGTAATCTTGGCAGGAATCGCAGACTGTGAGGTCCTGCTCAGGTAAGAGCGCGACTATTCGTCTCCGTGCACATCGCCCCAATCCATCGGATCCATGCGTTGCATAGCTCCGTCAGGAGTGACCTGGTTGTAGACCCCCATCGAGGGACTGTTCCAAGTATTGTCGTTGTTCTGATAGACGCCCGGCGAATTCGCGTAAGGCAGCTCAGCAACTTCGCCCGTTTCAGAGTTTCGATAGTACTGATTGCCTTGAATCGCACCCTGTACATACAGGCCGTGGTTAACGTCGCCGCGCTGCTGATTATTCATCCACGCTTGGTTTCCGCTATCGATAGCCTGTTGCCCCGCTCTCCAAGCTTCGTTCTGACCGTCGATTCGCTGCTGACTCGCTTTGTAGCGCTCCTGTCCCCGGCGGAACATCTCCTCCTGCGCTCTGAATCCGGCGCTGGGACCGGGGTTCGCGTTCATTCGTGCAGCGGCCTGCTCCTTCACCCAATTGTCGACAAACTCTGGGAAGGAGATCTGATGACCGCTGCGCTGAACATACTGTTGGTGCGCTGCAACAAGCTGGGGCGAAGGGTTGCGGATGAGCTCCTGCAGCTGCGCTTGGGCCTGCATCTGGGTCTGCCTCATTATCTGCTGCATCTGCATGTCCGATTGCTGCATCTGCTGGTTCAGCATGTCCATCTGCTGCTGGTAATCCTGAGCGCGGACCTGAGCTGGGGCGAGCACTAAAGCAACGAGGAGCGCTCCGAAGGCACTAACGTATACGTGACGAAAACAACGGATCATTTTGGTAGCTCCTCTTTGCCAGATTGGCGCGTAATCACGCCGCCGAGTGGATATAGCACAACCAGCTGCAGGAACATCCGCAGTATTTAACCAAGAAGCGGCGGCTGATTGTTAGCGAGTTCCCGAACCAGATTGGTGGTGCGAAGGCACGGCTGGCCGGTGCTTCAGATACTCCTCGGTATGGGGCCCGAGCTTTCCTCGCCAGTCAATCGACCCGCCAAGTGGCATGCCCATTACTTGCGCGAAAGGGTATCCGTCGAGCAGCATTGCATAGGCAAACGGAACAACGTCCTTACGCAGATGGGAGAGCGGATCTCGAAGCGTCATGCCCGGATGCCCACGATCAGCAGTACCGGCCCCCTGCTGCGGATCTGTGATAAATCTGCCGGCCGAGTCGTACATCGCCTGATGACCAACCCGCTCACCGTTTTCCAGCACTACCGGTTTGCTTCTCGCTTCGAACGCCGAACCGACATGGTAATAATCCGCAGCCATCGCTCCGGAGACTGCGGGCGCTTCCCACTGCGACGGTTCACATCCTGCCTTCTGGTTGAAGCGGGGTTTTCCGCCAACGACCTCAACGCTGTCGCATGGCTTGGGCAAACGTAGCGTCCAGGCAGTGCCTCTCTGTTGCTCGGCCGCTGCCCAAGCATTGAACGCTTCGCGCGTCTCAGGCGACACAAAAGTCAGAAACATCTCCTTCGGCTTTTCACTTCGATCCGCCGGTGTAATCCGCAGCTTATAGCTGACGAAGTTCCCCTCGCCTCGCGGTGGATTGATTGTCAGCTCTCCCTTCTCGGGATCGATGATCCCGGCACGCACACGCAGGCTCTCGAAGTTTTCGTGAGGACGTTTTGGCGTTTGAAAGTCGAACGCGCCGCCAAATTTCTGTTCGACAAAGCGCTGAACGAGCGCGTCGACGGTGGGGAACGCGCGGGGGAGCAGATGCGGCTCTGTCGGAGAGTCGGGCAGGACCTCAATTTTGTCGGAGGCCTTGGCACCGAGAGCAGCGCGCAAATTAATAGTCTGAGGAACCTGATGATCCAGCACGATGGCACGCGCCCCATCCGGCGTGTGCATCTTCGGATGTAAAAGCGTCGCTGCGCCGGTGGCCATGGCACCTCTCAGTTCGGATCGAATTTGTGCCCATCGTTATTACCCGTCCGCATCGAGGGATGCGCTTCGCGGTTAATTTTTCGGCGGCGGGAGATTATCAGGCTGGACAACCTTGAATGTTATCAGCGGACTACTAAATCTGGATAGAACCTGCTCTGTAACAAAGGGGGGCCGTATTTCTGGAAACGACTGTGATACGACTCGGAATAATCTTCGAACGAGACTCAATTCACGCCGGCTTCAATGACTCAGACTACCAATCGGATCGGCCCTAAGATCGGCCTCGTTCAACCACTGGATCATCCCACGTACGACCGCGTCTACAACGGTGCTCTTTTTCACAATAGCACTGAGTACCGGCGCGCAGACGGATCGGAAGGTCCGATGTTCTATTACGTCAAGCCGATCGTGCAGTCGCTTAAACCGAAAACCATGCTCAGCATCGGCGCGGGGACGGCCGCATATGACGCTGCCCTTCTGCGAAGCGCCGGCCACTTTGTTGATCGCTATATAATCGTCGAGCCGAATCCCCATCATGCCAAGCACATCTCTGACAACTTAACGCGCGAGTCTGCTGGCGAGGTCACCGTAATTCAGCAGATGTTCGGCCCGGAATTCGAGCTCGCCGAACTATCGGGCTACCGCCCCGACCTGATCATGTTCGCGCATTCCCTTTATTTCATTCCGAATCCTGAAATGGCGGTGAAACACGCGCTCTCGCTTCTCGCCCCCGGTGGTAAGCTCCTCATTCAGCATGGAGCCGACGACACGAGGATTCGCGAAGGATACGCCGAGTTCAATGTCACCTTCGGATTGGAATGGCCCGCCGGTGTCCCACGCCAAGATCACTTGATCACCATTGCGACTATCTCACGGGGGCTCACCGGGCTGGGAATTGAACACACTGTCAGCCAAGAGCCTGCGACCTTCTTCGTCGACTCCTTCTACAATGGAGACGATGAAACGGCGCTTCTACTTCTCTGCTTCATGATGAACACCGACGTCAGGAAATTTCCTCAGGAGGCCATCAACTCCTTACGCCAGTGGGTGAAAGACAACAGCAGCCTCAATGCCGAAAGTAATCGTTACGAGCTACCTCATCCCCAAGGATTTATTCTGATCGAAGGCTAGTTTTGCTCCTGATTGGCATTCGGGTCCCGCGTTATTTCCGTAACGAGATCGCAGCTCTTCACCCCGGCGCCCAACTCTCCGAAGGTAATGCCTGCCGCTTTCAAACTTCATGATCCAGATCTTCGCCCGGAGGCATGACGTTTCTAGCGGCTCTCGCGCTTGAAGCCTGCTCGTCCGGTCAACTAGCGCTCGACTGGTGCCACCAGCCCAACCTCCATTTGCGGGGGGGACTCGGCCGACTCCGGTATTGGAGTAGCCTCCGCCTCAGATTGAGATTCCTGGCATTCCGATTTTTCTTCGGCTGCTGGGGTTGGATCCGCCTCCACTTCACCGCGGAGCTGGGTGATCCCCGGAGTCGGTTCGGGCAGGGCAACATCACCGCGTTCGCTTTCCGCGACCGCGCTGGAGCTAATGAGCGCCGTCGAGGCGAGCAGGATGCCTTTAGAGAGTAGAGTTGCCGAGGCACTCATCGGATCGTTCGTAATTATCGAGCCATCGGCGCGCCGCGAGATGGCTGCACAGAAATGTCCGTCGGTGCGATTAATCAACGCATCGATCTCACGGCGGCTCAGCTTCGCCAGATCGTAGACGGGCTTCACACATTCCTTACAGAACCAGCCTTCCTTTGACTGATCGGCGTTCTGTTCAAAGTTCGATACCGGGCAGGGGCTCCCCACTCGAAGCTGATCAACGATTTTCAACTTGCTTTTGAACATAGGAGGCCTCGGGAAATTGACGCTTCGATTATGCTCGACTGATTAACCGCCGAGCTTGAGAATCTTCCCGGTATACACGGCTGGCATGGAGGGAGTTTCAAGCTCCTGCGGCAGCTGAAGCCTTGAACACAAACGCTAATTTCACGCTTTTGCTACGAAATTCGGAGTGCCGGGCGGCGTTGCTCGTGATAGTTCGCGGGCGAGATGAACAGCAACGAGCCGACGCCCGACTTCCATCAATTGAAAGCTCTGGAGACGATATTCCAGAAGCGAAAGCGCAGGGCAAAACAGTGGGCACTCGTTGTGAGCGCAGGATTCGTCGGTGAGGTTCTCATCAAGCTCGCTATGCGGCACGGGACTACAGGCATCTCTCGCCCAAATTTGGAGCAGTTAGCATTTGCTTCAAAAGCGATCGGTGTCGCCTCTCTGTTTTATCTGTGGCTTCGAGTATGGAGATGTCCGGCCTGTGACAGCAGACTCGGTGTAACCAAGCTTCCTTGGCGCAAGGTGCATCGGACACGTTTCTGTCCGTACTGCGAAGTGCCGCTTGAATTTTCGGATGACCCGGAAGTGACAAAGTTGGCGTTGCAACGACTGAGCTCGCCCGGGGTCCGGGAAGCGCTCGACCGATCGAAGGGCACTCGGCAATCTTCCTGAACGCAACTATACACGCGAGCAATGTCATCCCCACTTTGCCTTTGCGCGAAATAAAATCGGGAGAAGAGCCGTTCGTTAAACGGCTCCTCCCGATCACATACATCCTTTGCGGATTCGTGATTCAGCTCAGCTCACATAGCTCGCCAAATTACTGAGGCATTCGTTCCATCCGCCGGTATGAGAGGCACGTTCCTCAGCGGTCGAAAGCAACTCATGGGTCAGCGTAATTTCAGTCGCCTCACCCACTTCTCGTAACTCCACCGTGACCCGCGTGTTCTGCACTGAAGGTGAGTTCCAGGTGAAGACAAGTTTCTCCGGCGGTTTCAGCTCAAGGTACTCTCCTGAATGCCTGTAGACCTTGGTCCCGGCGGCGGTGGGCTCAACCACGACGGTGGGTTTGCAGTCAACATTCTGGTCTGCCGGTAGAATCATGTCGTGGGTAT
>CAYOAK010000004.1:0-41004 GCA_964401925.1 uncultured Bdellovibrionales bacterium
CGATTGAATTCGTCGGAAAATTTTGTTAGTCACTGTCCGGCGCGTTGCTTGCATAATCCGAGGAGCCATAACGAAGGAAGTTTTTAAGGGTGTTCAGCCGGATAGCCTGGCCTCACCTGCGGGAAAAATATGAGTCTTAAGCGGTCAGTAATTACAGCCTCTCTCTTCGTCCTCTTTGGAGCGGGTGAGGCCCTTGCGAGCTCGGTGACATTTCCGACGACGGGATACACCCTCTCTCTCGGAAACATCGACATGCGGACCTATGACGGTCCGGGCTTCAACACGATCAATAAGGTATTCCCGGCCCAGCCGTCGAATTTCCTTGAGATTGGAAGCTTTAACGGTGGAACGAACGGCGTCGAGTACGAGATGTATTTTCTCTCGAGCGTTGCCTTCTACAAAGATCAGAACGAATTCGGCCTGATGAACGACAACGGCGATTTCGTCTCGTCGGTCAAGGGTTCGAGCGCGCTCGGTTCGAAAGCGACGTATTCTCAGGGCTCAAATGAGAACCTGAAGTTCGCCTTTAAGAGCCCGGAGTCGACCTTCTACACCCAAGCGGCAAAGAATGCGGACGGCCAAGTGCACATGCTTGGAATTCAGTTCACGCAGGACGGACTGCTGACCATCCCCAGCGCAGATCTGCACGGCGGATACACTGAATTCTTCGTCAACGCTTCGACCGACACGCTCTTCTTCATGGAAGACATGATGCTCAATAGCAATTTCCAGCTGAACAACGGCACGGATAACGATTACAATGACTTCGTTGTTCTCGTCCGTGCTAAGGCAAAGGAAGTTCCGGAGCCGGCAACTCTTCTGCTCCTCGGAGCCGGGTCGTTGATGGCCTTCCACAGACGCCGCCAAGCGGCCTAACCAAACACCCAATTGGTGAAGAGCGCCCCTCGAGGGCGCTTTTTTTTGCCTTTTTTTCCGGGAGAGGGAAGGCATCTGATCGGATCGGATCGCATCCTCGACAAGTTGCCCCGGAGCGCTGATTCGCCGCCCCGAACACTCCCAATAACTTATAAGCCACACGAGAAGTCATTTCCCGGAGCTGGCTCCCGCGTAGGGATGGGAAAGGGTGCATCATTCATCGTAAAGTCATGTCTGCAATTCAAACCGGCCCGAATATCCAACAGCCAACAATCACGAAGGGGTCATCGAGTCTCGCGCTGGCGGATCTGAAACCGGCCGTCCTCTTCGGCGATCCGACGTTGACGGTCAACGAACGGGTTCAGCTGATCTCGGTCTTCGCCGATAAACAGAAGTTCGACCTCGCAAACAAGAAGGCCTGATGTTCGGGTTTCTCTGGAAATCGCAAGAACGGCCGAGCGCCGCCCCGGGTGAGGCCGTTCCGGCAGTACTCGGCGCCGGGCAGGTCGCGCGATTTCAGGAGCAGGACCATCCATTCAAGAGAGAGTTCGACCTTGAGATTGAGAGCTGGTGCTACGGCCTGACCCGCCTGTCTGAGACCCCCCTTCCAAAAGTCGTGTTTTGTGTCGTCCGGGAGCTCCGTCCGATGCTCGCTCGCGCGCTTGCAAGCGGGTACGTATTCAATATCCAGTCGGTTGCAGACCGGATTGCTATCGCCGCTCGAGGCTCTGTCGAGCAGAAGGCGATTGCCTTCGCTCTGCTCGCGATACTGCCCGAACCGGGAACGCTTCCCCTCGAGCAAAAGCGGCTGTTCGCGACAATCGTTGCGCAGGTTGAAGCATCGCACGGCGGTGCAGTCGATCGGGTGCGCCAGCGGATGAGCCGCGCCGATCAAGCCCCGGCGAATCAGAACTCAGCAGCGAATCCTTAGCCGCCGCGACTGCCGTCCGGGCAGTCGAATGGCGTTTTGAAACTTCTAGAGCCGTCCTGGTTTCGTCCCGGTACGATTTGACGGCCCAAAGGGCCGACAGGATTTCCTATATAGGACGGCTCTAGGCTTTTGTTTCGCTCCGAAAAGAGCGCATCCAGCGCACTTTCTACGCATTACGGAGGCGGCAAGCCCTTGCACGCCTCCGCCGGTCGCCATCCAAGGCGACCGATAGAGCGGTTTCCTCTGCCACAACGAACTTAGTACCGCTCTAATCCCGCTGCTTACCGGGCGCCTGGAGCATTCCGGCGAGAAGCGCATTCTCCTCCTCCTCTTCCGGCACCTCCTCTTCCTTCAGCCGCACAAGCTTTGAATACGGATTCGGGAGCAGGTGCGATTCCCGGCCCCACGTAACGAGTGCGAGATGCTCCTCGGCACGGGTTGCTGCGACGTAGAGGAGATTCTTTGACTGAGCGCTCTTCGGATAATTCTCGGCGCTCGGGTTCCAGATCAGCACGTGCGGGAACTCGAGACCTTTCACCTGCTCGACTGCGCAGACGATGATCCCTTCCTCGAAGCTGAAGCCCGATTCGTTTCCAAGGCGCACTGCTGAGCCGAAGGTCGGTTCCAACATGCTATGGGCGATTCCGGCCTCGCGTGTTGAGCGGCAGATAACAACGGAGATCGAATCCGGATATTTCTCGGCGATTCGTCCGAGCCAGCCGATCGCTTCGGCGACCCCGGAATTGTCATTCAAGCATTTCAACCAGAGCGGTGCCGGTCCTTGCCGTCCATCCGTCGTCCGCCGCTCCCCGAGGATGAAATCCGCAAATTGCATGATCTGCAGACTTGAACGGTGGGAGACCGTCAGCTTCATGAACTGCGAGAGCGAGTCTCCGATCTTCCAGAAGGTTCGCAGCTTCTCCCACCCGGGGAAGGTCGATTCGGCATGCAGCTCTTGAGCCGCATCTCCGACGACGGTGAGCTGCGAGAGCTTTTCTACTGAGCCAATCACCGTCGCAAGCTCCACCGGGCTGAAGTCCTGAACTTCATCGACCACGACGTGCTTGTAGAGTCCGAATTGTCCATCCCGGATCTTGATCCGCGAATTCTTCAACTGGTAAAGCCGGAGGAGGAGCGCATCCTCGGCGGCATCGAAGCTGAGCGCCTCACCGCTCTTTTTCATCGAGTCTGCGGCAGCGAGGATCAGCTCCGAGTCGAGTAATCCGCTCTCGTCGCGGCGCATGATCTCATCCGGCCGGGAGAGAATCTGCACTGCATCTTGCCAATACATCTCGCAACGCGCTGCCATCGTCTCGAGCGATTCGAGCAAAGGCTTTCCTTCGGAGGCGGGGAGCGCGCTCCATTCCGGAACTGCACGCACCTCGGCGATGACGTTCCGGAGAACCTCCATCATCGATGGCTGCGGAATACGCGCGGGAGGATCAGCACTGAGCTGCTCCTTCAAACGCTGAATCATCTTTAGCGTTGAGGGCGACAGTCGTTGCAGGGGCGCACTGCGTTCGAGCTCATCGATGACACGGCGCTTTTGTTTGAGCGCATATTCTTCGAGCACCGTCAGGATCGCCATCGAACGCTTCACTCGCTCGATCCCGAGCGGGTGAATCCCTTCCGGCAGAATCTGCGGATGGAAATTGTGCTCAGTCACTGCGGCATAAACCGTCGCGAGAGTACGTTCCGCCCATTCCGTATAGGTCAGGACTTCAACCCCCTTCAACCCAAGCTGAGGCAGCGAACGAAGGATGTAGCCTTTCAAGATCTTGCTGCGGATGATGATCACCGTCTCTTCCGGCTTCAGCTCGCTGCCCTCGCGTTGAAGGAGCCATGCCAAACGGTACATCGCGACCGTTGTCTTCCCGGATCCGGCGACCCCTTGAATGAGCACGGCTGAGTTCGCGTTTTCAGTGATAGCTTTGAACTGCTCCGGTGTGATGAGGGAAAGGACATCCGGCAGCGAGCCGTACTCTTTCGCTTTTCTTCCAGTCAGCCCGCCGGCTTCCTTCCATTCTCCCTCTTCTTTGACGAACTCACCGTAGCGGCAGCTCAGACGGTGGAGCTTTCCTCCGGAGATCTCGAGCTTGTTCCGGACGAGAATCTTTCCCTCCCGCTCACGGCCCTGAATGACCTCGGAGTATTCGTCTCCCTCCTTGAATTCATAATAGAGCCGGGAAAGCGGAGCTTTCTTCCAGTCGATAATCCGGCAATCGATGTTCGGGCTGAGCCCGATTTTGTATTCAATTCGTTGAACCTTTCCGTTCGGATGGGTCTCTTCGAGCACAATCCGCGCGATATAGGGCCGGTCGAGCAGCTTCTCGAGTCCCTCGAGCTCATCGCGCTTCATCTCGCTGAGCTTCCGGGAAACCGCCTGGTCGGAGATGAGCTGCTGCTTGTCCTCATCGAGCCGGGAGGAGCGAATCTGTTCCTCGTAGTCGTGCACGGCATCGGTTTCGAGACCCAGCCTGCGCCGTCCGGTCTGGAGCTGCTCCTGAAGGGAGGTGAGGACTGCGCGCAGCCCCGCCTCCTCTTCTTCAATCATTGCCAGCGCTTCAGCCGAAATCGTCATACGTATGTGAGAAGTTTTTTTTGTCCGGTCCCCCTCCCGAACTTGCCGGGATGCATGCCGCCATAAAGGGGGCGCCGGTAGTTATCAGCTTTACCGCCCGGGTAAAAGAGGGTTCGATGGCACCTCTTCATGCTCAAGCTCCTTGCAAAAAATGCTCCGTTTCGCCGGTTGGCGATCGCCCAATGGATTAGCTTCTGCGGCGACTGGTTTAACCTGATCGCCATCGTGACGCTGCTCGGTCCGGAGAAGCGTGAATCGGCATTTACGATCGCTCTAGCGCTCATTCTTAAGCAGCTTCCGGTGGTGGTGTTCACACCGGTCGCCGGAATTTTCAGCGACCGCTTCGAACGCCGTCGAATCATGATCGCAAGCGACCTCCTGCGCGCAATCCTCGTGCTGGTATTGATTATCGTCGAGCCGACACGGGGCTCCATTCTGACGATCGTTACGCTGCTGACTATCGCGGGTGCGTTCTTCGAACCGGCCCGGACGGCGAGTATCCCTCAGCTCGTCGATGTCCAGGATATCCGGCTGGCAAGCGGACTTGCGGCCACCTTCTTTCCGGTCGGCCTGCTCTTCGGCGCGGCACTCGGCGGCCTCGTCACCGAATACGGAGGCGTCAACTTCGCCCTGCTCCTTGATGCAGCCTCGTTTATTGTTTCAGCGATTTTTCTGAGCAAACTTCCGCCGCTCAATCCCCGTTCGGCCGATTCCGCTTCGGCGAACTCTGCTCCGGCGAGATCGATCACATTCCGCGAGTTCTTCCGGACGAAGATCCCGACCGCCGATCACCGCATCGCGATGCTGATCAAAGGGCTCTTCGGCCTCGGCGGAGCGGCGTATCTCGTTCAGCTCACAATCTCCGCGCAACTCAACATTGGAGAGACCGGGGCGGTCGGTCTCGGGGCGATGCTTTTCTGCCGCGCGCTGGGAGCGCTGAGCGGCGGTTTATTCGGGCCGCATCTTTTCCGGGATGGGGATGAGATGAAGGGTATACGTATCGGATTTTTTTCGGTGGCGCTTGCCTATTTTGTCGTCGCTCTGACTGATCGACTTTCACTCTTCCTGCCGGCGATCTTTCTTGGCCACATGGGATCCTGTTTTATCTGGGTCTTCTCGAGTATCTGGATGCACCGGCTGTTCGGCAATGAGGAGCGGGGGCGGGCGTTTGGCGCCGATTTTTCCCTGAACATGCTGACATCCTCGGTGTCGACGCTCGTCGCCGGTTACGCCATCCAGGCCGGAATGGCATCGGACCAGTCGGTGGCTTTCTGGTGCGCAACGATCTGGTTCATGATTGGCGTTCTTCTGTTCCGCGTCAGGCCAAACACTGCTTCAACACGGTCAGTCCCTGTTCCAGTACCGGTCGCGGCGTAACGGCCGAGATCAGAAAATGCGCTGCTGCGCCGTCACCGTAAAAAAATCCTGGATGGACGAGCACACCTGCCTCATCGAGAAGACTCAGGGCGAGTGCTTCCGAGTCCGCCGCGTGAATCAGTTTTGGAAAGACGAAAGTTCCTGCCGCCGGCATTCGCAGCTCGATACCCCGGCATGGTGTGAGCTCATCGATGATCAGCTGAATGTTCGAACGAATCTCTGCGCGCATCCCATCTATCAGCGCACTCTTCGCCTCGAAGATTCCGGGCACGCAATGCTGCAACATTGAGCTCGCGGAGAGATAGAGATCATTCAAATGCTCAAGACGATCTCCATACTGCTCGAAGGCCATGCTATTTAAAGCAATCCAGCCAAGCTTCAGATCGGGGAGCGCTGCGAGCTTCGAGAGGCCATGCAGATGAAATACCGGACGGCGAGCGGCGATTGAGGTGAACGGTCTCACCGGCTCGCCGCCCCATACATACTCGCAGAAAACTTCATCTGCGATGATCGGCGCATGAGAGGCGCTGAGCCATGCCGGAGGAACGCGCATGATTACGCCTGTCGGATTGTGCGGCGAGACGACGCAGATGGCGCTCACTTTTCCGAGCTCGGCATCTTCAGAATAGCGCCACCCGCACGATTCATAATGCAGCGGATAAGGGAGACACTGAAGGCGCGCCTCTGCCGCGATCTGCTCGATGAGCGGATATCCGACCGAGGGAATAGCGACTTGCTCACCCGGCTCGCCCAAAAGTGAGAAAAGCAGGCGATAGCCCTCGGATGTGCTTGCGGTGAAAAAGATCCCGTCCGGGGCGACATCTGCTGCTCCCCGCTCGGTGTAGTAGGCCGCTACGGCCTCCCTTGCGCTTCGAAGTCCCCGCGGATCCGGCCGGTATCGCCGTTCAAGCAGGTATTCGCTACAAAGCCGGGTCAATATCGAGGGAGAGATGCGCGAAGTGAGATTGGTCAGGTTTGAGTCGGATAGATCGAGGATAGGTTTACCCGCGAGCATGCGCTCGCGCTTCCGCTCTTCGAGCGGGTTCGGAGTGAGGTCGATCTGCGAGAGGTATCCCATATGAGTAGCGGCGCCGGTTCCGCCCGGGGGATTCTCTATCTCTTTTGGAATGAGTTTCAAGGTGCGCTCGAGGAAGAACTTCGCTCGAGCGGCGCGAAGCCGACGACGCATCCTTTCGGCTTTGAGATCGCGCTCGCCGAAGGGGAGGCTCCGCCCCAGGCCGCATTTGCCCGTCAGGTCCTTGCGGATCCGATCATCCTGAACAACGAATCGATCCGTCAGATTGCAGAGAAGCTTCATGAGATCGTTCCTGACAATCTTACCGAGTGGCAGTTTCATTCTTTCACCACGTTGGAGCGCGGTGGTGAGCGCCGAGCCGAGCTCGTCGCCGAAGCAGTGCGAGAGATCCTCAAGAAGCGCCGAGGGCGGACTTTAAAAGCCCTCAAGCGCGAAGGCCGGGAAGGGGGCCTGCTTCAGCATGTCGTCACGGGCGCAGAGCAGAGTGTGATCTCGTTCGTTTCCGCTGAGCGAAGGGCCGAGCTTGGAGATCTTGTATGCCCGTTCGCCGAAGGGCGAGTGGCGATCGATCCCGACCCGAGACCACCGGCTCGCGCATACCTGAAGCTGGTTGAGGCGATGAAGCTTTTCGGAGTTGAGATTCAGCCGCAAGAAACCGTTGCAGACCTCGGATGCACGCCGGGAAGCTGGGCATGGATCGCACTCAACCTTGGGGCCACAGTGACGGGCGTCGACCGCTCTGCGCCGGAGCCAAGTGTGATGCATCATCCCCGGTTCGAATTTAAGTCGGGAGATGCATTTAAGTTCGTTCCGGCGGGGCCGGTGGATTGGCTGCTCTGCGACGTTATCGCGGAGCCCGCTCGAACTCTGTCGCTCCTGGAGGAATGGCTGTCCGCCGGACGCATGCGCTCGTTCTGCGTAACGATGAAATTTAAAGGGGAGAAGCGGGGCGCGGAGATTCAGAAGATGCGGGCTCTCCTTCGAGAGCGCTCGTCGCGCTGGATACTCCGGCATCTGGAGAACAACGGGAATGAGGTAACCGCGATCGGGAGCGCGATTGCAGAAAGAAAGCCATGATCGTCCGCCGATTTTTGTGTCTGCTGTCGTGTGTCTCGTTTTTATTCTGCCTTTCGAGCTGCACAACAAGACTTCGTCCCGCTCTGCCGCCACAGCCGGTGGAACCCGACATAGAGCTCTACGCCTCGCGAGGTGCGTTCCTTCGACAGGTCGATTCGACGATCGCAGTGCTGCTGCAGTCGGATAAGGGATATTCCGCCAGGCACTTTCCGTCGAAGGATCTCGTTCTGCGATCGCTCAGCCGATTCCGGGACCTGTTAACGGATGCGAAGAGCGCGGCGGATTTCGAGACACAAGTGCGCGATCAATTTCGCTTCTATCGCTCAACCGATGCCGGGCCCGGCAAAGTTTTCTTCACGGGCTATTACCGTCCGGTGTTTCACGGGAGCAGCCGTCAGAGTGAGAGGTATCGCTATCCGCTCTATTCGCTTCCGCCCGGACTTGCGCAGCCGGGTCCGACACGACGTGAGCTGGAGGAGGGCACCCTGCTGAAAGGCAAAGAGATCGTTTATCTTGATGACCCGCTGGATGCATTTCTCGCACAGGTTCAGGGTTCAACATCGGTGAAGCTCGAAGAGGGTGGGGTGCTGAATCTCGGATTTGCCGGAGCAACTCAGCATCCCTACGTAAGTATCGGGGCGGAGTTGATTCGCGATGGCAAGCTGATCTCCGGAAAGGCGAGCGTGCCCCACATCAGAGAGTACTTCCGGACACATCCGGAGGAGCTTCAGGAGTATCTCTGGCGAAACAATCGCTTCATCTTCTTCCGCCCGAATGTTGAAGCGAGCGGCGCTATCGGCTCGGCGGGTGTCTCGCTTCTCGGAGGCCGCAGTATCGCGACTGATCATCGACTCTATCCCGTGGGAGCGATCGTCCTCTATCAATGCCTCATTCCGAGCCGCGATGCAGGCTGGGAGGGGCGTCCTGTGCGGAAGTATGCGCTCGATCTCGATACCGGATCGGCCATTGTCGGACCGAAGCGAGCCGATATCTATTTTGGCGAGGGAGATGAGGCGGGCGAGATCGCGGGCCGCATGCAATCCCGGGGAGATCTGTTCTATCTACTGTTGAAGGAATGAGTCTGGAGGTAAAAAAAGCGGTTCGGCTCTCGCTGCTTGGCGCGGCGCTGAACGGTTCGCTCGCGTTGATCAAAGGCGGAGCCGGATGGTTTGGGCATTCCCACGCGCTGATGGCTGATGCGGTCGAATCACTTTCTGATGTGTTCTCTTCCCTTGTCGTTTGGGCAGGGATGAAGCTCTCGCTGAAGCCCCCGGATGAGAATCATCCCTACGGACACGGAAAGTTCGAGCCGATGGCGGCGATCGTTGTGGCGCTGATTCTTTTCGGGGCGGCAGTTGGAATTCTTGTCGCAAGCATCCGGGAGATCATTGCTCCGTCGGCGACTCCCCATCTCTTCACTCTCCCTGTGTTGCTGTTCGTCATCGTGATCAAGTGGATTCTCTCACGGAAAGCCGAGCAGCTGTCCGGTGATATCGCCAGCCAAGCGTTGCGCGGAGATGCGCTGCATCATCAGAGCGATGCATTAACATCGCTTGCCGCGCTCATCGGTATTTCGGTGGCTGTGATTGGCGGGCCGGGTTTCGAACGAGCCGACGGATTCGCAGCGCTTTTCGCTTCCGGCGTCATCGTGGTGAGCTCGTTTCGGATCTTCGCTCCGGCTGTCCGGGAGCTTGCTGATGCGGCTCCGCGCTCGGATATCGGAGAGCGGGCGAAGGGTATTGCAGGAACAGTTTCCGGCGTTGCCGAACTGGAGAAATGCTTTGTGCGGAAGATGGGTCTCTTCTATTACATCGACCTTCACGTGATCGTTGACGAGAATCTTACTGTGCGCGAAGGACATTCGATTGCCCATCGAGTCGAAGAAGCGATTCAGGCCGCGGTGCCGCAAGTCGCCGAGGTGTTGGTGCACATCGAACCGACTGGAGGGCCGGTCGGATGAAGGAGTTGCCCGAGCATTACCCGGCACCGCCGATTGCCGAGGCGATACCTCCGACTGAGCGCGTGCTCGAGTTCCTGATTCAGGAGCGCGGGGAAGAGCCGGAGCTGCTTTTCTCACTCGCAAATGTCCTGCTTCGAAAAGGCAGGACAGTTGAGGCGCTAAAATTCTATCGATCGGCGCTGGAGAAAAGTCCGCATACGCCCCGCCTGCGAACGAATCTTGGGGTGGCGCTGATCCTGCTCGGTGAGCGGGAGGATGCCGAGCAGCAGTTTCGTCAGGCACTGCTTCAAGAGCCCGATCTGGAGCTTGCGCTGCTGCATCTTGGAACCGTGCTCGAGGAGCGAAAGGACTACGACGGCGCGCTGAAGCTGCTCGATCGATTCCTTCAGGCCCGATCTGAGCGACAGCCTGCACCCAAGCCGGCGCTCCTAGCGGGGAGATGCGCCGATGCTCTCGAGCGGCATGAAGTGGCAAAAGGCTACTTCGAGATGGCCGCATCGGGCGGTATCGAAGAGGCGCTCGCCTGGCTGCTCGCACACGATGTAAAAGAGGGAGTGGCTGCATTCGATAGAGGCGACCCAATTGAATGTGCGCGGATCCTTCACCGGAACTACGAGCGCGCTGCCGGGCTTTTCACCCGTGATCAGCGAGTTCAGGACACTGTGCGTGAGCTTTCGGCGAAAGCCGGCAAGGACGATCGGCTACTCGCCGCTCGATCAGAGTTACGTTCGGTTCCGGAGGCCGATAGACAGGGGCCTCTCTATCGGCATCTTGTTGAGATCTTCATCAGTCTCGGTGTTGCCGCGGAGGTATTCGAAGAGTCCGGTGATCTCGAGGAGCAAGCGGCGCGCTGGAAAAAAGCTCTTGATGAGACAAAAAATTATCCCTACGGAAACTACCGGCATGCGATCATTACCGCCTACCAGGGAGATCTGAGGCACGCGCTCGACGAGCTCGATCTCTGCCGTTCAAAGCTCCCGGAAAAAAAGCAGCGCGTTCTCAAGCTGCAGCAGATGATGGATGCCCTGGGCGATCTCTCTACTGCGTTGGCGGAATAACCGGCAGTGGGGCACAGCGCGTTACGGCTGACGGCTCAGCAGAAAGCCCTCGACTCTGTTTACCTGGCCGGGCTCTCCCGATTGAGGTGGAACGAGGTGCCAGGGCCAGAACTCAGAGTTTTGGGAGTGATGGGCCGGCAGGAGGCTTTCGCCGGATAATTCGGCACGGAGGTCGAGATCCGAGAGAGCGGAGGAAACTTCGATTGGCTCAATGCTTTTGTCGATCGCCTTCCACTGGAAAGGCTCGGCTTGCGGGGTGATTGGGGGCTGCAGATATGGATGCGCACTCTGGTAGTAGGCGTGCTCCGTGTCGGTGATGAGCACGATCTGATTGGCTCGTATCTCTTTGAGGAGCTCAAAATGGCCGCGCACGAGTTGAGCGCCGAAGGGGAGAAAGGCGGTTAACCACTCCGCTTCTTTATGTTCGACTACGGCTTTGCCGAACTGCCGCCGCAGCTTCGCTTCATACAGATCGCGAAACGGCAGTGCGAGCTGGCTGAGGATGCTCATTGAAATCACATCGCAGCCCTTCGGAAGGTTGAGTTCTTCTGGAACGAGATCGACCGTGCGTGGGAAATGAAGCGCTTCCTCCCAGGTTGAGAATCTCTGCGGCCGCAGAAGATCGATGAAACGGCTCAACGAGCCGGTAAGGTCGAGAACCGTCGAGCGAATCTCGCACTTCGCATTTGGGAATTGATGAAAGCGGAGGCAACTCGGATCGGCATCGACGAGATGTATCCGCTTATAAAGCTCTGCGAGCTGCTCGATCGGCACATCATACAGCCGTCCCGCTCCAAGAATGAGCAGCGAATCGCTACCCGATGCCGGTCCGAGGGCACGCAGGACGAACCTCTTCGAGCGATCGAGGTGCGGCCGCCAATGCTCGCTGAAAGCTTGCGCGCGAGTCTCGATCCCGAATCCACCCCGGAGCAGTCCGCTCTCGCGCGCGATCGGATGTTTCAGAGCCAGGGTTATGTAGCGGAATGCGCTCAGTGCCATTAGCGGGGCTTCGGTTTTTTGTCGTCTAATCTGAAAGCGCCTTTTCGCTGAACCGGCTGCAGCACCGGCCGGCCTGCCTGAGGTTGCGGCGGTGGGGAACTGGTGAAGCTCTTCGGCTGGTCCGGTTTGAGCACGAGGTTGGCTCCTTCGTCGACTGCGGGGACGGGCCGGAACGCCACGCGCTCAAGCAGTTGAACGTACTCGTCCTCGGTCACTCCGAGAGATTCGCTTCCCACGAGCTCGGTTCGGTCCCCCCACCAGATTCCGTATCCGTAGAGGTCGCCCATCTTCAGCTCCTCCTCGGGAAATCCAAGATCGATCAGAAGCGCCTTCCGCTCCTCTTCGGAGAGCTTCGACGTCCGATTGTCGATCTCTTTCGGATCCAGCCCTTGGCTCTGTAACCGGAGAATAATCTGTCTCGTGAGAAAATTTCTTGCCGAGACCTTCCGTTGCCACACAAAGTAATCAAACACATGCGACCTCGACGGGAGCTCGCTGAGCTTCGAATGAAACACCGCCCCATGGTTAAACGCCCGGTTAAAATGGGCCGTCGCGCAGCTGGAGAAAAACGAGAGTATCCGGGAACGTTTCCGTTGATTCACGCTCTCGATCGGATCGAGCAGCAGCGAGATCTCGTCCCCGTGGGTGTAGGAGTAGGCGACGCGGTAACCGCAGCTCATCAGCTCCTTCGCACTCGCGCGGAGCGCGCTGATGAATTCCGTATTGAACGGGTAGTCCGCCACCGTCCGCCAGCCGGAGCCGAAGCGGTGCGAGTCCACCCGCACGATGAGGTACAGATCGGGAAGAATCAGAGTATCGTTCGTGTTTTCAAAGCGGTCCATTAACCGCTGATACTCACCAATGCTCTTTGGTTGTCTCGAATCCTCCACGGCACCTCTCCGGCAAAAGGCTACATTCTGTATGCGCCAAAGTCAGATGATTTCACTCCCGCCGTGGCGATGCATTATAAATGGCGAAATCTCCTGAGAAAATGTACTTCTTGCGCTGCAACAGTATGGCCATGAAAACTCGCCCCCGTCTCCAGAAGGCAAGCGCCTGCCGGCTCTGTGCCGGAAATGAACGGCAGCGCTAAGCAAGACTATGCGTGAGTCAGTTCGCAGAGCCTTTGAGGCGCTCGTCGGCGGGGATGCCGCCTCACGCGAGGAGGTGCCGCAAACTCCCGCCGTTAAGCTGCTCAGAATCAGGGAGCGCGCCTCCCGTCCTCAATCTCTCACCCGTGATGCGCTTTTCGAACATGCGAAGCACCTCGCCCAGGAACAGATCGCCGAGGTCTCCGGCCGAGGGAGCCGCGAACTCTATCAATCCTTTGCCTCTCACTGTGTTCGCATCGACCTCGCACACAGGCTGCTCTCTACTGCGGCACTCGATAGAGATCTCCTCACCCCGGGCGCCGAGTGGCTTTTAGACAACTACCACATCATTCAAGAGCAGATTGCGAGCATCCGCCGCGACTTTCCACGGGGTTACGACCGCACCCTTCCGAAGCTCCTTTCCGGGAGACATCGGGGTTATCCCCGCGTCTATGAGCTGGCACTGGAGTTAATCTCAAAGTCCGACTCGGTGGTCGATGGGAACCTGCTGACTTCGTTCATCAACGGCTACCAATCGATCTCCCAGCTGACCCTCGGCGAGCTTTGGGCAACTCCGATCATGCTCCGCTTCGCCCTTGTGGAGAACGTCAGTCACCTCGCCGAGCGTTTCGTCGGAGTTCGCGAAGAGCGAAAGCTCGCGGAGAGCTTCATTGATGAGATCATCGGCGACGAATCGCGTGCCGGCACCGAGATTCTCCTGGTCCTCGCGGGAAAGCTCAAAGCCGAGCCGGAACTGCTTTTTTCGAGCGCGCCTTATCTTATCCGCCGCCTCCGGGAGCGCGGACGGAAAGCGACGATCACCCTGCAATGGCTTGAAGAGCGGCTGCGGGAAGATGGAGCGGAGCCGGAGGAGATTCTCCGAAACGAACAGTACGCGCTCGCTGCCGATCAGATATCAATCGGCAATACCGTGACCTCCTTAAAGGCGATCGGCTTCATCGATTGGAAGTCGTGGGTCGAAGCGGTGAGTCTTGCCGAGCGCGCACTTCGCCGCGATCCGGGAAAGATCTACCCGCAGTGCGATTTCAAGACTCGCGACATCGCCCGTCATACCATTGAAAAGCTCGCCAAACGGGGCGATCTCCTCGAGAGCGCTGTCGCGGAGGGTGCCGTCAAGCTCGCTGACCGCGCCAACGCTCTGCCGGTTCCAACTGACGAAGCCGAGAGGATCCGCTGGACCAAGCGCTCGAACGTTACCTACTACTTGATTCGCGAAGGAATCTGGGAACTCGAGAAAGAACTCGGAATCGCACCGGGGATTCTCAACCACATCGCACGATCCCTTAAGCGGCACGCTTTTTTGATCTACGCCTCCGTGATCATACTCGGAACGGTCTGCGCGGCCTCAGCGCTCCTTCGAGTACTGGCAGCCAGTCTGCCGGAACTTGGATTGCTGATGTTCTTCCTCGCGCTCATCCCCGCGAGCGAGCTGGTCACCAACATTGTGCAGTGGCTTGTCACTAGAATCATCCGTCCCGATCATCTTCCGAAGCTCGATTACCAGCGCGGCATTCCCCCCGAAGCAAGAACTGCGGTTGTTGTGCACTCCCTGTTCTCTGACTCGGATGCGGCTTCGGCGACGATCGAAGGACTTGAGGTGCGCTACCTCGCGAACCCCGATCCGAATGTTGTCTTCGGCGTGCTCGCGGATGTGCGCGATGCGACGGCCGAGACGCGGCCGGGCGATGAAGAGATCATCGCCCTCGCCCGAAAAAAGATTAGCGGGCTCAACGAAAAACACGGCGAGCGCTTTTTTCTCCTGTTCCGCAAACGCAAGTTCAATCCGTCCGAAGGGAAGTGGATGGCCTGGGAGCGCAAGCGCGGGAAGCTCGAGCAATTTAATGAGCTCCTCCTCGATCGAACAAAAACCGCCGACTTCCTCTTCGAGGAGTCCGATCTCAATCTGCTGCATGATATTCGCTACGTCCTGACGCTCGACAACGACTCAACGCTTCCTCGCGGAGCTGTGCAGCGCCTCGTCGGAACGGGTGCGCATCCGTTGAACGCCCCCGTGATTGATTCGAAGACGAATCGGGTGGTCGAGGGTTACGGCATCATTCAGCCGAGAGTCGGCACGACACTCACAAGCGCGCATGCCTCACGGTTCGCGCGAATGTTTTCCGGGCAAGCCGGACTTGATCCCTACAGCGAAACGGTTTCCGAGGTGCATCAAGATCTCTTCGGTGAGGGCTCCTTCGTCGGCAAAGGACTCTATTCCGTCGGGGCTTTTCATCAGGTGTTGCAGGGAAGGGTCCCGGAGAACTCGCTGCTCAGCCACGATCTCTTCGAAGGCAACTTCGCCCGGGCCGGACTCGCCACCGATATCGAGCTTTTTGACGACTATCCGTCGAAGTATCATGCGCACGCGCGGCGGCATCACCGTTGGGTCCGCGGCGACTGGCAGCTGGTTCCGTGGCTGCGCTCACGAATTCCCGCAGCGGCGGGGCAAAGCACTACGAACGTCATCTCCTCGCTCGGCCACTGGAAGATGATGGACAACCTCCGGCGGAGCCTTGTGGCTCCCTCGATCTTCATCGCACTGGTTGTCGCCTGGCTGCTTCTCCCAAATCCGGCGCGAGAGACGCTCCTCGCGCTCCTCGTGATCGCGTTCCCTGTTTACGCAAATGTCGCTCAGGCGTTCATCATTCCGCCCAAGCGCACGAGCTCGCTCGGCAGCCATGTCCGGGGAATCGGCCGCGAAATGGCGGTGATGTCGCAACAGGCGGTGTTTACCCTGGCAGTCTTGCCGCATCAGGCGACCCTGATGTGCGACGCAATCTTTCGGACGCTCTACAGGGTGTTCATCTCCAAGCGGCATCTACTCGAATGGGAGACCGCCTACTACGCGGATAAGCGCCTGGATGCGACTGCCTCAAGCTTCTTCCGCGAGATGCGCGTCGGTTTCCTCGTTACCGTCATTTTCACGATCGTCCTTTCATTGGTGCGGCCCGAAGTCGCACTGCGGGCGAGCCCGATTTTGCTGCTCTGGCTGACGAGTCCTTGGCTCGCCTATCTTCTCAGCTCGCCGATTCCGGCGGCTCAGATGGAGCTCAATCATCCGCAGCGCGAGTACCTGTTTGGTATCGCGTGGCACACGTGGAGATACTTCCGCGAGCTGGTGAATGAACAGAATCACTATCTCGTTCCGGACAATATTCAGCTGACGCCAAATCGCGTCGTCGCGAACCGGACGTCGCCGACAAATATATCGCTTTCTCTGCTCGGAGCAGTCAGTGCCTACGAGCTAGGGTTCTTTTCTTTGACGGATGTTGTCAAACGAGTGCGAGCGACGGTGGAAACGCTGCCGAAGCTCGAGCGGTTCCGCGGACACTTCCTCAACTGGTATGACTGTCTCAATCTGAATCCGCTCTATCCGCGGTATGTCTCCACAGTCGACAGCGGAAATTTTATCGGCAACCTGATTGCGCTTCGAGCGTTCTTTCAGAATTTCGGAGCGCTTCCGCTGGTCGGACCGGCCCATGCACAACATTCGTTGCGAGTCATTCAAGAGGCCAGGCTGACGCCCGCCGATCCATTGCATACGACCTCGATCGTCGAGCTCGTTCGCTCTGCTCTTCCACTGAAAGAGCGCTCCACGGGCGTTGTGGATGGGAAGTTGCGGCGGGATCTCGAGGATCTTTGCCGCCCTGTGGACTATCTGGGGTGGGTGGAGATCTTCGAAAGGATTGCGGCGGCTCATCCGCCTGAGATCGGCTCCCCGCTGGCTGCGGCGATGAATCAAACAGTTGCCGCGCTCCAGGAGCTGCCCACGGTCGATGCCATCGGGCGCGCGCTCATCTCGGCGAGAGTTTATCTGCACGCCCTCCCGGAAGATCTCTCGCTGTGGCAGGAACTCTCCGTTGCTCTCATCGCAGCAGAGACGGCACAGACGGATCTGAGAAAGCACGCCGCCACGCTCGTCGAGTCACTCTCGACGATTATCACCGAGCATGATTTCACCTTCCTCTACGATTCAGATCGCGATCTCTTTGCAATCGGCTATCACGTCGACAACGCGCGGCGTGACGGCAGCTTCTACGATCTGCTCGCCTCTGAAGCCCGGCTTTCTGCGCTTGTGACGATCGCTCTTGGCCAAGCGCCGCTTAAACATTGGTTCGCACTCGGCCGCGCGCTCACGAACTCGGCGGGCGGCCGGCTGCTTCTTTCGTGGAGCGGCACAATGTTCGAGTACCTCATGCCGCTCGTTGTGACGCGCGATTACTCCGGCACACTGCTCTCCGAATCCTACAAAGCGGTCGTCCGCGCGCAGCGGATCTACGGTGAGCGGCGCGGTGTGCCCTGGGGCATATCCGAGTCGAGCTTCAGCGGCGTCGATTTCGAGAAAACCTATCAGTATCGCGCGTTCGGCGTCCCCGGCCTCGGATTGAAGCGGGGACTCGAAGACGACCTCGTTATCTCGCCATATTCCACCGCACTCGCGCTGATGGTTGCCTCTCGCGAATCGATCGAAAACTTTGAAGCGCTGGAGCAGGAAGGGGGCAGGGGCGAGTACGGGTTCTTCGAGGCGATTGACTACACCCCGGCGCGACTGGCTGTGAACGAGCGTAAGCACGTTGTGCAAAACTTCTTTGCCCATCATCAGGGGATGTCCCTCTGCTCTCTGGTGAATGTCCTCTGCGATTCGGCCATCCAGAAGCTCTTTCATTCGGATCCGATTATTCGCGCCACGGAGCTGCTCTTGCAGGAGCGCTTCCCCGATAGAGTTGCAACACTCGAAGCCCCTGTCACTCAACCCGCGGAAATTGAGCACGACGAAGAGAGCTCCTCCTCGGTCAATGCGACAGTGCTTGAGACGCCGCATACGGCGATACCGAGGACTCATCTGCTTTCGAACGGCCGCTACGCTGTGATGCTCGACAATGCGGGGAGCGGGTATAGCGCGTACGAGCGGGAGCTCTTTCTCACGCGTTGGCGCGAAGATCTCGTTTCGAATCAATCCGGCAGCTATCTCTATCTTCGAGATCGCAAGTCGAACTTCCTTTGGTCGAACACTTACCAGCCGACGTGTGTGGAGCCGGAGTCCTACGAAGTGCTCTACAGTTCTGACAAGGTCGAGTTCAAGCGGCGGGATCGGAACCTGTTCGTTCATACCGAGGTCACCGTATCTCCGGAGGACAATGTTGAGATCCGCCGGGTGTCGTTGATCAATCTCGCAGGAGAGAAGCGCACTATCGAGGTGACGAGCTTCGGCGAAGTCGCACTGAACTCCTTTCGCGCCGATCAAGCGCACCCCGCGTTCTCGAAGATGTTCATACAGTCCGAGTTTCTTCCTGATTACGACTGTCTCGTATTCGCCCGGCGGCCGCGGTCTGTGCGCGAACAGCCGCAGTTCTTCTTCCACATGCTGACGATGAAAACAGTTTGGGAGCGGGTCGACTTTGACAGCTCCCGCTTCAGTTTCATCGGCAGGGGACGCTCGGTGGAGAACCCAGATGCGCTCGATGGTGCGCTGGCGCGTAATCAGGGATCGATTCTAGATCCGATCTTCGCGCTCCGAACGGGCCTCGAGATCGACCCGAGCCATGTCGAGTCGTTGAACTTCATCTCCGGCTATGCGGCGAACCGGGAGGAGCTGATGCTCCTCATTCGCAGATATAAAGAGCTCCACCAGATCTCCCGCGCCTTTGAAATGGCCTGGAGTCAAGCGAGCGTCGAGCTTCGAAACGAGCAGATGTCGGCAAAACTCTTCCCTGTCTTCCAACGGCTCGGAAATGCGCTGCTCTTCAATGTGACCCAATTGCGCGGGTCCGCAGAGGTCATTCAACGCAACAAGCTCGCGCAACAGAACCTCTGGCGCTTCGGAATCTCCGGCGATCTGCCGATGGTTGTCGTTCGCGTGACGGAGCCGAGCCATATCAAGCTGGTCCAAGAGCTGCTCGCCGCGCATTCGTATCTAAGAGTACGCGGACTTGCGTTCGACCTCGTGATTCTCAACGAGTATCCGGGAGGGTATCTCCAAACGCTTCACGAAGAGCTGGACTATACGATCCGGAACTCACACTCCGGCTGGCTCTTCGAGAAGAGCGGTGGAGTTTTCCTTCGCTCGCTGACTCAGATGAACGATGACGAACGTGATCTGCTGGCGAAGGTGGCGCGTGTTCTGCTGAATGGTGCCCAGGGCTCGCTTGCAACGCAGATTCGCTTCGAGGAGCGCTCGGCGGAGATTGTGCCGCGCAGGCGCCTCCGCGAGTCGAAGCTCGCAACCACCCGGCCGAAGCTCGAGTTTGATAACAGCTACGGCGGATTCATCGACGGGGGAAAGGGCTATCGAGTTGTTGTCGGCCGGACGATCCCGCCGCTCCCGTACGCGAACGTGATCGCGAATCCTGCATTCGGATTCCTCGTCACCGAATCGGGGGGCGGCTACACCTGGGCGGAGAATGCGCGGGAGAATCGCCTGACGCCTTGGTCCAACGATCCGGTTACCGATCCGGTGTCCGAGGCGATCTATATCCGCGACGCAGTGAGCGGCCAGTATTGGTCGGCCACACCGCTTCCGGCGTCGCATGGCGGTGAATATGTCGTCGAGCATCGAGCAGGAATTTCCCGGTTCAAGACCGAAAACGCCGGCGTCGAGAGTGTGTTGCAGATGTCGATCGCCAGCACAGAGCGGCTGAAGCTTGTCTCGGTGCTGATTACGAATCGGACGAAAGAGGTGAAGAGCCTCGAGCTTGTTTACTATGTCGAGTGCGTGCTCGGAGTCTTCCGTGAAGAGATGGCGCGCTATCTCAACACCGCCTTCGATCCGCTCTCGAAAGCGTTGATGGTTACGAACAACTATAATTCCGACTTTCCTGGACGAGTTGCGATCGTCGGCTCGAGCAAAGACCCTTCGAGCTACACCGCCAGCCGGGCAGAGTTCCTCGGGCGAAATCGAAGCGGCAAGAATCCTCTCGCCCTCGATGCCGCTCTCGGAGGCGATCTTCGCCTCACGCGGAAGCTTGGAGCGGGCTTCGATCCTTGCGCGGCCTTGAAGGTGGATCTGAAGCTTGCCGCGGGCGAATCATCTGAGCTGCTCTTTTATCTGGGTGAATTCCCGACCGTCGAAACCGCGCGTACATGCGTCGCAAAGCTGCGCCAGAAGGGAGCGTTTGCGAAGGAATCCGAGCAGTTCCTCGGAAGCGTTCGCGAGTTGACGGAAGCGGTGAGCGTCGAGACACCCGAACGCACCTTCGATCTGATTATGAATGGCTGGCTGCCGAACCAGGTCGTGAGCTCGAGACTCTATGGCCGCACGGGCCTGTATCAGAGCGGCGGGGCGTTCGGCTTCCGTGACCAATTACAGGATGTCCTTGCACTCCTCTACTCAAGACCCCCGCTCGTTCGCGAGCAGCTGCTGCTTCACGCTTCGCGGCAGTTTCCCGAAGGCGATGTGCAGCATTGGTGGCATCCGCCGAGTGGAAAGGGAGTGCGCACAAAAATCTCCGATGATTTCCTTTGGCTGCCTTTCGTTGCCTCACGTTATCGCGAGGCCACCGGAGATCAGAGCATTTTTGATGAAGTGGTGCACTTCCTCGATGGGCCGATGCTCGGTGAGCATGAGCATGAGGCGTATATCGTTCCAAGAGTTTCGGAACAGAAAGACACGTTTTATTCCCACTGCGTTCGGGCCCTCGATCACGGACTGCGGCTGGGCTCGCACGGCCTGCCTTTGATGGGTGTGGGCGATTGGAACGACGGAATGAACGAGGTCGGAAAAGAGGGCCGCGGTGAGAGCGTGTGGCTGGCCTGGTTCCTAGCGCTGACCTTGAAAGAATTCCTGCCGATCGTCGAGCAGCGCAGCCGAGAGAATGCCGGTGAAGCCGAGCGGCTTGAACGCTATCGCACTGCGGTCGAAAACTTGGTGAACGCGGTCGAAGAGCACGCCTGGGATGGAGAATGGTATCGTCGTGCATACTTCGACGACGGGACACCGCTGGGCAGTGCAACCAACGACGAATGTCAGATCGATTCCTTGCCGCAGTCATGGAGTGTTCTCTCCGGGCTCGGACGGCCCGATCGCCAGCAGCAGTCGATGCAGGCAGTATACAGCCGGTTGGTCGATGAGCGCTTGAAGTTGATCAAACTCTTCGATCCGCCGTTCGATAAAGGCTCGCTTCGTCCCGGATATATCAAAGGCTATCTGCCTGGCGTTCGTGAGAACGGCGGCCAATATACTCACGCCGCTGTTTGGGTGTTGATGGCTGCCGCGGAGCTTGGCGATGGTGAGCGCGCGTTTCGATATTTCCAGTACATCAATCCGGTTAGCCACACTTCTTCGAAGTCGGGGGCGGACCGCTACATGGGCGAGCCATATGTCCTCTGCGGCGATGTCTACGCCGCGCCGCCTTTCGAAGGACGTGCGGGCTGGAGCTGGTATACCGGCTCTGCCGGCTGGCTCTATCAGGCCGGTCTCTGCAACATCCTCGGTCTGCACTTGCATCCCGAAGGCTTCTCGCTGAAGCCATGTATTCCGGCACAGTGGGACAAATTCAAAATTGTCTATCGCCGGCAGGCTCAGGTGTTCACCATCAATGTGAGGAACCCGAAGAAGCTCTCTCGCGGTGCTGTACGGCTGCGAGCGGCTGGCAAAGATGTGCCGGACGGAATCGTGTGTTACTCCGATCTGCCGGCCGGGAACGTGCAAATCGATGTGGAGCTGGAATGACCATTACGACCGTGATCTTCGATATCGGCGGAGTGCTTCTTACGAACGGCTGGGATCGTGAGCAGCGGGCGAAAACTTGGGCGGCTTTCGGTCTCAATCCCGGCGAGATCGAGGAGAAGCACAAACAGTATCGTGACGCGCTCGATGACGGAGGAATTAATCTCAGTGACTATCTTGATCGCACCATCTTTGATGCCGCCCGCTCATTCTCTAAAGAAGAGTTCATTACGGCGATGAAAGCGGTAAGCCAGCCGTTTCCCGAGATGCTTGCTCTCGCGCGGCGGGTAAAAGCGGCCGAAAAGTGGTTTGTTTGTTCACTGAACAATGAGTGCCGTGAGCTCCATCGCCATCGAGTCGCTACCTACAAGTTGAAAGAGATTTTTTCCGTTTCGTTCTGCTCGGCATACATGCGCAAGTCCAAGCCGAATCCGGAGATCTACGAGAACGCGCTTGGAATGCTCGGCGTTCAGCCAAGCGAAACAGTCTTGATCGACGATCGGGAGAAGAATCTTCCGCCGGCGGCGGCACTTGGAATGAACATCATTCACCATACGCTTGCGGCAGACACTGAGCAGAGGCTCAAGGCGCTGCTCGCCTGGAGCGACTGAAGAAGTTTCACGGATGAAACATTGTCAGAGGCTCCCAAAAGCGTTTCACGATTCTCTGCAGCCTGAGTTCAACAATGAAGTGCAACACCGGGTATTCCCCCGAGTGATGACGCTTCGCCGTGCAGCACATGCGGCTCCTCGCTCATGGTCCGGCAGAGTTCCAGCTCCGATGCTTCAACTTCGGTGCGCAAGGAGGATGCGGGCGAGCGACGCGATCACCGCGTTCGGGCTTTACGCCTCTTCGCAGATTCCACACTTGTTGCGGGCCGCAGGGTGGAAAAAGCTTTCATCTTCATCTGAGCTGCCGACGTCTGATTGACGTCCGCCAGGGTCGTCGTCTTTGCCCATTGAACGAACTGCCGATTAAGCGCGTTGAACGTTTCATGCAGCGGGCAGGGATCTTGAGCGTTGCAACGCCCCCATCCGTAGGCACAGTGATCCGCGTCCATCGAATACCCCACGGCGTCAAAAATTTTCTGAAACGTAACAGAGGACGGGGGAGAGGCGAGCCTGAACCCGCCACCGTGGCCTTTTTCCGCTACCAATAAACGGGCAGCAACCAGTTTCCGCAAAATCTTTGAGAGGTAATCGCGCGGAACCCCCACGAGCGAGTGGAGGTCGTCCGCGCTTATGCTGGACTCCCACGGCAACAGCGCGATCTCCGCCATGCAGCGAACGGAATACTCAACTGATTTTGGTACGAACACGGAAGCCGTTGTAATTGCGCGTTTCGGTAAGTGTATTTGAGCTGAGGTATGCCGGTCAATAAAAAGACTTGACTATCTGTTGAAGTGCCAATATCAATGGATATAAATATCCATTGAATTGACATGGCCTTTCCCATCTCACAACTTCTGGATCCTGCCGAGTTCGCCGGCCGCTGGCAGCGGGCCCGGGTCTCCGCGCTCCGGGCTTTCATCCAAACAACGAATCCCGCAGAAGAGACACAATCTGTCGCGATGGTCTCCGAAGGAGATCGTGAGGCTCTGCTGCGAGCAGTGTTCGAAAACTCAAAGCGTCTCGGAGAGAGTGCCCGATGGCACTTCGGAGCGGAGTGGGAGGTGTCCGACTTTCATGAAGTTCTCTCTCAACGGGGCACTCCTTGCTTCACCGGAAAATGGTCCTCGACCGACGGCGGCGTCGTTCTCGACAGGTGTGGATGCGATGCGGTGAAAAGCGGCGGAGCGTTCCTTTGTGACTATTTCAAAGAAGCCGCAGAGGGGTTGGTCCTCGGCCTGTCCGATGAGGTCCTCTATGTCCGCCATGAGAGCTGCGGAAACGGCTCGAGTTTCTGCCGCGATCTCTTCCTTCCGGCGACAGAGAAGCAGATGGCTTTTGCTCCGGTTCCGGAGGAGCTCACAAGCGCCCTCCATGTGATCAACTCCGAGCTGTCCGATGCGGGAGTTCAGGTCGAGCTCTCGGGGATCGCCGAGGGAACCCTTTTTTATAAGTGGCAGGTGCAGGGAGCCCAGAGCTGCGAGGATAGAAGCGATCTTGTTCAGCAGACAATTCGCACTGCCTTGGGAGAGGAGCGGGCACAACTCAGAATTCGCGACATCTCTCCGCGTGCAATTTTCGGCCCCGGCCCGGACCCCGGTAAATCCGGTAGCTCCGAGTCACAAGAAGGAAAGAGAAAATGGAACACAATCGTAGCTTGACCACGCTCTCCCGCCGGAAATTCCTCATTGGCCTCGGCGGTGCGGGTGCTTCACTCGCGATAGACTCCGCGCTCGCCGCACCGATTCGGTATCTGACTCCGCTTCACGTCGACAATCCGCTCGCCGGCTATCCCAATCGGGATTGGGAGAGTGTCTACCGGAGCCTCTTCAAGCCAGATTCCACATTCGTATTCCTGTGTGCGCCGAACGACACCCATAACTGCCTCCTCAAAGCGCACGTAAAGAATGACGTCATCATTCGCATCGGGCCAAGTTACGGATACGGCAAGGCGACCGATTTGTACGGCAATCAATCCTCGCATCGCTGGGATCCGAGGCTCTGCCAGAAGGGGCTTGCGCTCGGAAGGCGAATTTACGGGGACCGGAGATTGAAAGCTCCCATGATCCGCAAAGGCTTCATGGATTGGGTGAACGAGGGATTTCCCCGGGATCCGGAGACCGGCCGGCCCGACAAGAAGTATTTCAACCGGGGACGGGATAAATGGCAGCGGCTCGACTGGAGCGAGGCGTACGACATTACTGCCCGGGCCTTTGAGAACATCGCACGTACGTATTCCGGGGAGGCGGGCGCGAAGCTCCTGCGTGCCCAAGGATACGACGAGGCGATGGTCGAGGCCGTCGAGGGGGCCGGTACTCAGACGCTGAAGCTTCGGGGTGGCATGGCATTTCTCGGGGCGACACGAATCTACGGGCTCTATCGGTTCGCGAATATGCTCGCGCTTCTCGATTCGAGCATTCGCAAAGTCGGACCGGACAAGGCGATCGGGGCACGCGGATACGACAGCTATAGCTGGCACACGGATCTTCCCCCCGGCCACCCGATGGTCACAGGCGCGCAAACAAACGATTTTGACCTCTTCACAATCGAACGTTCAAAGCTTGCGTTGATCTGGGGAATGAACTGGATCACGACGAAGATGCCCGACTCCCATTGGATGACCGAGGCGCGGCTGAAGGGAACGAAAATCGTTTCCGTGACGGTCGAGTACAGTGCCACGGCGTCAAAATCGGACGACGTCATCGTCATCAGGCCCGGAACCGACCCCGCGTTTGCTCTTGGACTCGCTCAAGTCATCGTCAAAAAGAATCTTTTTGACAAAGATTTCGTTGCCGGAAGCACCGACCTTCCATTCCTTGTTCGAATGGACAACTTGCAGCCGCTCCGTCCAGAGGAGGTCATTCAGGGATTCAAACCCGATTCCGGAGAGGATCTGGTGTTTCTCGCGAAGGGACAGAAATCTCCGCCGCCGGCAAAGCAGAAATCGCAGTATGCCAGCGAAGAGCTTAAGGGAGACTTCGGCTCCTATGTGGTTGCCGACGCGAAGACCGGACAGCTTCAAGGTGTCTCTCGATCAATGATCGGGGAGCGCTTCTTGAAGAGTGGGATTCGACCGAATCTTCGAGCACGAAAGAAGGTGAAGCTCTTGAGCGGTGAGACGGTTGAAGTTCGCACCTCTTTCTCCCTCATGGAGCAGTACCTGAACTCCACTTGGACTCCGGCTCAAACGGAAACGGTGACTGGTGCTCCGGCGGCGGCGGTAACGAAGCTGGCCCGGGAGATCGCCGCGAATCAGGAGCAGACTCTGTTCTGCATGGGCATGGGTCCGAATCAGTTCTTCAACTCTGATCTTAAGGACCGGGCGGTGTTTCTTGTCGCGGCGTTGACCCGAAATATCGGATTCCCTGGAGGAAATGTCGGCAGCTACGCCGGCAATTATCGAATCGCCCTGTTCTCGGGCATCCCGCAGTTCGGAATGGAGGATCCGTTCAACGTCCAGCTCGATCCGGAGAAACCGGTGAGCATCAAGAAGTATCTCCATTACGAGTCACTCCACTACGTCAACTACGGAGACCGTCCGCTCAGACTCGGGAATAAGCTCTTTACTGGGCCCGGACATATTCCGACGCCGACAAAGGCGCAGTGGCAAAACAACTGCAACTCCGCTCTCGGGAACATCAAGTGGCACTACGATTTCGTAAACAACACTCTCCCGAATGTTGAGTTCGTCTGTTTCACCGATTGGTGGTGGACCGGATCGTGCGAATACTCCGATATTGTATTCGCCTGCGACAGTTGGGCGGAGTTCAAACAGCCGGACATGACTGCCTCCTGCACGAATCCGTTCCTTCAGCTCTATCCGCGAACGCCGATCAAGCGGGTGTTCAACACGAAGCCCGATATTGAGATTCTCGCCGGAGTTGCCGAAGCGCTTGGACGTCATGTGAACGATCCGCGCTTCAAACAGAACTGGCAGTTCGTCTTCGATGACAAGGTCGAGGTCTATCTCCAGAGAATCCTCGACGGCTCCCCGGCGACGAAGGGCTACAGCTTTTCAGACTTGGAGGCCAAGGCGAAGGATGGAGTTCCGGCGCTGATGAACAACCGGACGTATCCACGTCACTCTTCGTATGAGCAGGTCCGGGAGAACAAACCTTGGCACACGAAGTCGGGCCGGCTTGAGTTCTACCGGTTCGAACCGGAGTTCATCGAGCACGGAGAGAATCTGGTAGTTTACCGCGAGCCTGTGGATTCGACTCACTACGAGCCGAACGTCATTGTCGCAAAACCGCATCCTGCGATTCGTCCCCACGGACCCGCTGAGTACGGGCTCGACCCGAATGATCTCTCCGTTGAAGTGCGTCAGGTCCGAAACGTTATCAGATCCCCCGAAGAGCTGGTCCATACGAAGCATCCGCTCAAGGCGAAGAACTTCACGCACGTCTACCACACTCCGAAGTACCGCCACGGTGCTCACACGACACCGGTGGACACGGATTTCACGAGTGTTTGGTTCGGGCCGTTCGGAGATGTCTACCGGAGGGATAAACGGATGCCCTCGGTGGTTGAGGGTTACGTCGATATCAATCCGCTCGATGCGAAGGAGCTCGGAGTGGCTGATGGAGACTATGTCTATATCGATGCGGATCCCGAGGATCGGCCGTACCGGGGATGGAAAGAGGGGACCGAGGAATACAAAGTCGCACGGCTCCTTCTTCGCGCAAGATACTATCCGGGAACACCCCGGGGCGTCGCGCGCACTTGGCACAACATGTTCTGTTCGACCTTCGGCAGCGTCAAAGGACATGAGTCGAACCCGGACGGGCTCGCGAAGAATCCGGAGACGAATTACCAGGCGATGTATCGCTACGGAGGCCACCAAAGCGCAACACGCGCTTGGCTCCGTCCGACGCTGATGACCGAGTCGCTCCTCCACAAGGACATGTTCGGAGAGACGATGGGCAAAGGCTTTGCGGCCGACATTCATTGTCCGGTCGGTGCGCCGCGCGAGGCGTTCGTGAAAATTACAAAGGCGGAGGACGGAGGAATAGGTGGAGTCGGACAATGGCGTCCAGTCACCTTAGGGCTGAGACCGACAACGGAGTCGGCATCGATGCTTGAATACCTCCAGGGCCGCTACGTGAAATTGAAAGGATAGCGGGAGAGCGAAATGGCGAAAGTGTTCAACTGGCAGCTGAAGCGCGAGATGTACTACCCGTACGCCGAAGCGCGTCCGAAGCGGCAGTGGTCGATCGTGTTTGACTTGAACAAGTGCATCGGCTGCCAGACGTGCACCCTTGCTTGCAAGACGACTTGGACGAGCGCCAAAGGGCAGGAGTACATGTTTTGGAACAATGTGGAAACGAAACCCTACGGCAGCTATCCGCTCGCCTGGGATCTGAAAGTTCTAGAAAGGCTGGGTCACCAAGAGTGGAACAAGAACGGCGAATACGCCGGAAAGACGGTTTTTGAGGGCGCGGAGCCGACAGAGCAGGTGGCACACTTTGCCCCGGTGGATGAAGATTGGATGTATCCGAACCTCGCCGAGGATGAATGCCTCGGTAATGTCCCCGGCGGTGAGTCGATGGAGCTCCCGCACGACAAGTGGTTCTTCTACCTCCCGCGAGTCTGCGCCCATTGCACCTACCCGGCATGTCTCGCCGCGTGCCCGCGAAAGGCGATCTACAAGCGGGAGGAAGATGGAATCGTTCTGATCGATCAGAGCCGGTGCAAGGGCTACGGAGAATGTGTCCGCGCCTGTCCGTATAAAAAATCGATGTACAACCCGTACACGCGAGTCAGTGAGAAATGCATCGGATGCTTCCCGGCGGTTGAGCAAGGGTTTCAACCGATGTGTGTGCAAAACTGCATCGGAAAGATCCGGATCATGGGATTCATCAACCCCCCGCATAAAGCACGAGACGATAATCCGATCGACTATCTTGTCCACAAGAAAGGTCTAGCCCTGCCGTACTATCCCCAGCTCGGGCTCGAACCGAACATCTATTATGTTCCGCCCATCCACGCTGATCGGGATTACCTCATGCAGATGTTCGGACCGCTCGTTGATGATGCGATCGCGAACTACAAGAAGGTCCGAAACGATCCGATTGCTCAGGGACTGTTCACCCTCATGGGCTCGACCGATCGGATTATGCACCATTTCAGAGTCGAGAATGGAATTGCGATTGGTGAAGACGATCAGAAAAAGGAACTCGTCCGGGTCCCGGTTGAGGAGCCGATGTTCGAGCGAGATAGCTGGGATGAAAAGCTGCAAGCGGTCCGGGTGAACACACCGTGAAGAGACCTATGAAAATGAATTCAGGAATTCGAAAGACGATTATGAGACCTCTCTTCGCCGCTGCCCTTTTGTTCATCGGCCTCGCAACCGCAAGCGCAGCGCAAGCTCAAGAGCTGAGCGTGAAGTACCTAACAGGCGCGGATCTCAGTAGGCCCGAGGCACATGCCTCATACTGGAACTCAGCTGCGGCGGTAGATATCTCGCTCATGGCCCAGCCGATGATCAATCCACGGCCGAAAGAGACGACAACAGCGACGGTGAGCGTTCGGAGCGTCCACGACGGAAAATGGGTCGCCTTTCTTTTGAAGTGGAAGGACACAGAGCTCAGCGAGGCCGGGAAGCTCGGGCAGTTCTCCGATGCGGCCGCTCTCCAGTTCCCGATAAAGGATAAGGAGGTGCCGCCGCCGATCTTGATGGGAGCAAAGGGCGATCCGGTTCACCTCTTTCACTGGCGGGCTCAGTACCAACGCGACATGGAGGTAGGAAAGCCTCGCATGAAGGATATCTATCCGAATCTGAACATCGACTCGTATCCGATGGATTATCCGGATTGGGGAAGCTACAGGCGATCGACCAAAGCCGAGCGCGATCAGTTCTCTCCCGGGATTGCCTCGGGGAATCCGCAGGCGTACCGAAAGACCGGTGTCGATGAAATTTACGCAGAAGGCTTCAGCACGAGCTCGGTCCAAGAGGGGCACAATTCCCGCGGCCATGGAGAGTATCGGGACGGGGAGTGGAACCTCGTAATCGCGAGACCATTGGCGGCTGAGGGTGGATCCGTCCTCGTGCCGGGGAAAAACAGCTTTATTGCGTTTGCCATATGGCAAGGAGGTAAGGGGGAAGTGGGCTCACGAAAATGTGTGACCATGACTTGGACATCACTTGCAGTGGAACCAATCGGAGGGAAGTAGAATGGAAACTCAGACTTGGGAGAGTGCACCCTACTACGTGCGATCACCCGCCCCGTTCGTCATCGCTTCGATGCTCGCGAGCTATCCGGGGGAGGAGGTTCGAGAGTCAGTCTTGTCACTGGTGCATGAGCCGTCAGTGAGCGCCGCTTGCCGGGAGCTACCCCATCCCGAACTCTGGGAGCGTGTCAAAAAGCAGGCTCGAAAGCAGCTCGCGACCCCCGACGAGGCAAAGGACCTCGCCTCGCGCTACATCGGCCTGTTCGACCGCGGAAGCTCTGAAAACTCTCTGTATGAGACCGGATATGGAATCCGACGGTCGCAGATGAAGACGGGCGAACTTGCGGACATCGCCGGATTCTACCGCGCCTTCGGATTCGGGATCACCGGAGATGAAGCAGAGATTGAGATGCTGGATCATATCGCCGTCGAGGCGGAGTTCTACGCGCTCCTCCTCGCAAAAGAGGCGCACCTCCTTGAGAGAGGAGAGAACGAGGGAGCCCAGATCGTGCTCGAAGGCCGGAGAAAGTTCCTCCAGGACCATCTCGGAAGATATCCGGCTTTTCTCGCCGAGCGGCCCGGAATCAAGAGCGACCCGTTTTATTCCGCCGTGTTTGCCTGGTGCGCCGAGCTCATCGCCCAAGAGTGCCGGGATCTCGATATCGGCATCGTTCCGGTGGACTACGCTTTTGGAGGAGATCAAGAGGAAGAAATCAGCTGCGCTGTGGCCGAAGAACCTCTTACGCAATTGAAACGCAGGAACCGGATGAGTAGCTAGATAATTGGCTCCGAGCCATCTCCCGCTGAAATCGCACGCGCGAAAAGCGGGTATGGCCGCGGCTCTTGAATAGAGCTGCCGGGGCGGGAGCGGGGAACCGCGCCGCCTCCCAAAGTCGGAAAGGAGATCGGATGAACGTTTTGCAGGATAACCACGGAAGGCGCTTCCGTTACTTGCGCCTCTCACTTACGGACGCGTGCAACTTCCGTTGCCAGTATTGTCTTCCGAACGGTTACTGCCGGCCCGCTCCCAGCGGAAATTCTTTCGACGATGAGGTGCTGACTCTCAATGAGATCGAGAACCTTATTCAAGGATTCGCTGAACGAGGGTTCAAAAAAGTGCGTCTGACTGGGGGAGAGCCGACGCTCAGGCAGGACATCGTCGAGATTGTGCAGGTGATCGCTCAAACGCCCGGCATTGAGACAGTTGCTCTGACCACGAACGGCTATCGGCTGGATACGCTCGTTAAGCCGCTTCGTGATGCTGGGCTAAAAGCGGTCAATATAAGTCTGGATAGCCTTGACGCGGAACGGTTCCGGCAGATCACCGGCACGAGAAGCTTCGATCGGGTGCGGTCCGGCGTCGACTCAGCTCTTCGGGCTGGGATAGAGCGAGTGAAGATCAATGCCGTCCTTCTCAGAAGCTTCATCGAGAAAGATCTTCCCGCCTTTCTCCGGCTCGTGCAAGACACCGACATCAGTGTGCGCTTCATTGAGTTAATGGAGACCGGTACTAACAAGGAATATTTTGTAGCGGAACATGTGTCCGGCGACTATCTCCGATCGATATTGCACGCGCTCGGATGGAGCGATCTGCCGAGAGGCGCTCTCGACGGGCCGGCAGTCGAACTCCGACATCCCGGCTGTGCAGGGCGTCTCGGGATCATCGCTCCATACTCGAAGGATTTCTGTGCGAGCTGCAACCGGTTGCGTGTTTCATCACGCGGAAAGCTAAAACTCTGCTTGTTCGGAGACGGCGAACTGTCGCTCCGAGGAATGTTGCAGTCTCCCGATCAGCGCGACGAGCTTTTCGCTGCGCTTGGGACTCTTATCGGAGAGAAGGCCCCGTCGCACCGGCTGCAGGAAGGGATCTACGGAAGCACGCAACACCTGGCTGGAATAGGGGGATAGATTGAGCTCACAGTTCCAGATGATTGATGTGGGATCGAAGCCGATCACCCGCCGTGTTGCTAAGGCCGCTGGAGAGATTCAGCTTTCATTGGAGGTCTGCCGCACGATCCACGAGCGGAAGGTCCCGAAAGGGGATGTATTGGTTCTCGCAGAGGTCGCGGGCATCTGCGCAGCCAAGCGCACATCCGACATCCTTCCCCTCTGCCATCCGATCGGACTCGATTCAGTACAGGTTCAGTGCGAGCTCGACTTAAGTGCGAATCGCGTCCTCGTCAGTTGCATGGTCACAACCCACGGTCGGACCGGAGTTGAAATGGAGGCGATGCTCGGAGCGAGCGGCGCACTACTCTGCATCTACGACTTAACAAAAGGCCTCGATAAAGGAGCGAGCATCTCCGGGATCCGCCTGGAGTATAAAGAAGGCGGGAAGAGCGGCAGGTGGACGCGTGACAATGCTGAATCCGGGGTACAATCGAAACTCCAAGGCCTCCGATCGGCTGTGATGACCGTGAGCGATCGGAGCTCACGAGGAGAGCAGCAGGATGAATCGGGCCCGATTCTCGCCGACTTTCTGCGTAAGAGCGGAGCGGAGATTGTCGCCGCAAAAATCGTTCCTGACGAGACCGTGCAGATTCAACAACTGCTCAATGATCTCACCGTTAAAGAGAAACTAGATCTCGTTCTGATCACCGGCGGTACCGGCATCGGTCCCCGGGACCTTACTCCGGAGGCGCTCGAACCTCTTTGGACTCGCCTGCTCCCAGGATTTGGAGAGCTCTTTCGAAGCCGGGGAGCGCTCAGCACTCCGAACGCCTGGCTCTCCCGCACGACAGCCGGAGTCATCGGCACGACCCTTGTTGTTCTTCTCCCTGGTAATCCAACCGCGGTGAGAGACGGAATCTCGATCCTTGATGAGGCTCTCGCCCACGCAATCCAAACGATCCGCGGCGGAGGACATTCATGATCACCTTCGCCGAGGCTCGGGAGATCGTCGAGCGTCAGGGACGCTTTCGAAATCCTAAGCGAAGAGTTGAAACACTTCCACCGCTGGAGTCCCTCGGCCGCTATTCGGTAAAGCCGCTCGTCGCTCTCGATTCAAATCCCCGGTTTGATAATTCCGCGATGGACGGTTTTGCGGTGATCGCTTCCGAAACTCTGTTCGCGACTCCCGGAGCGCCGGTCACCCTGGAAGTTGTTCGCTCAATCGCCGCGGGTGACCCCGTCTTTTTCCGTAGTGCGCAGAAACATACCTGTGCTGAGATCATGACCGGCGCGAAGGTATCCGGGACCCCTTTCGACGCAGTCATCGCGCTTGAAGATGTTGAGGTGCACAGAGATTCCTCGAAAAAGATCCGGTCGATCGACGTTAGAGCACCCGCCGAGAAGGGGAGGAATATTCGATACGCCGGGACAGACATCCAACCTGGCCAGCGGCTGTTGAAAGAGGGAACGCAGATTGCCCCCCAACATCTGCTGGCCCTCTCGATGTCTGGCCATACCGCGCTTGACGTCTATCCGCGGCCGAGAGTTGTCGTGATCTCCACCGGAAATGAAATCGTCCCGTACGACCGGCCGGAGATCTCAGGCGAGGAGGTTCGAAACTCAACTGCACCGTTCATTATTGCTCTGCTCGAATCTTACGGAGCCGAAGTAATATTTCAGGGAATTGTTCGAGACTCCTCACCGCAACTGAGGTCCGCTTTCATGGAGGCCTTCGAAGCGAAGCCGGATATCGTTCTTACTACCGGGGGTGTTTCAGCCGGATCATTTGATCTGATCCCGGATGTGCTTCGTGATCTCGGGGCGCGAGTTCATTTCCATAAGACAGCAATCCGGCCGGGAAAGCCGATTCTCTTCGCCGACACCTGTCCGTCTGGTCCGGTGTGCATCTGCCTCCCGGGAAACCCGATTGCGGTTGCAGCCGGCTGCCGCTTCTTCGTTAGGACCTATCTTCGCGCATTGGGAGGAGCAGATTCCGAGTCTCCGTACCTTCTTCCATTGACTTATGAGCTGACGAAACCTGCCGGACTGTCATTTTTTCAAAGGGGCGTTCGAGACGGAGGGGGAGTTCGTGCACTGGCGGGGCAAGGGTCCTACATGGTGCGCTCTCTCCTTGATGCTGAGGGATGGATTGTTGCAAATCAGGAGGGCACAGCAGTGGAGAGAGGAGAGATCGTAGAGTGGTATCCGCTATGGTAGTCGGAATCCGTTTGTTTGGGGTGCTGCGAAAGTATGGCCGCGATGGGGGTGTTGTCATCGGTGTTGAAATACCGGAGCACTCTCGGGCGGGTGAAATACGGCGGATTCTGAAGGACAGGCTCGCGGAGGACTTTCCCGGAGAAAATGCGCACTCACTCGTCGAGAGGTCGGCGCTCGTCGATGCTGTACGTGTGTTGGCGGATGATGATGAGCTTACTATGCCGGTCGAGCTGATGCTCCTGCCCCCTGTGTGTGGAGGATAATTCATGAGAGAAGATGTCTGCGCCCTGATCCGGGAACCGATCGATCTGAACTTGGTGCATCGCACTCTCTGTGATTCGCGATTTGGGGCGCAACTCGTTTTTACTGGTGTTGTTCGCGAGAGTAATGAGGGCCGGCGCGTTTTTGCCGTGAATTATGAGGCATATGAGCCTCTCGCCCGGAAGGTCATGCTGGAGCTTGCCTCCGAGGTCCGGCTGAAAATCGATCAGCCGATTCGAGTCGTGATTCTTCATCGGCTCGGTGAGCTTCCGGTCGGAGAGGTGAGCACTGTCATCGGTGTCGCCACCCCTCATCGCGGGCATTGTTATGACGCCTCACGTTATCTCATCGAAAATTTAAAAACCCGGATGCCTATTTGGAAGGAGGAGCGTTACGTCAACGGTGAATCAAAATGGCTCGACGGAGAAGAGCTCAAACCCTCGAATAGCAGCGGTAGTCCTGGCGGGCGGTAAGTCCTCCCGTATGGGGCGCGACAAGGCGCTTCTCCCGGATCCGGAAAGAACCGGTCACTCGCTGCTCGAGCGTGCCTGCGGCATCTCCAGGAAAGCTCTTGAAATCGCTGGGCAGTCTCCGCAGTGTGTCTTCATCAGCGGAACGAGCCCGGGTGCTCAAGTCCTTCTGGACAGAGTTCTGGATCGAGGTCCGCTTGCAGGAATGGACTCAGCAGTTCATTTCGCGCTTGATTGGGCCGAGAGTCTGCTCTTCCTCCCGGTCGATATGCCGGGGCTTACGCCGGAGACACTTGCCGCGTTGATTGAAAGCGGCGTGAATTATCCAGCCGCCCACCTTGTCGGCTCCGAGCTGCCCGTGCTTGTACGAGTGACCGTAGAGACAGGGGAACTCCTCTCGAAGATGATTCGACGCGCAGAAGAAGACACGAAAGCCCCATCTGTTCGGGAGTTTCTCGATCGAGTCGGTGCTGTAGCCGTTACCGCTGGAAGCCTGCTCACGGGCGAAATGTCGAATATTAACACGCCGCTGGAATATGCCGCTTGGTCGACGGGGAGGGAGTGGTGAATCTTAGACTCGCATCCGATTCTGTTCGAGTTCGTGTATCTCTCAATGAGGCTGACGTGCTTAGAGAACGCGGCGAGCTTCAAGAGCTAATCGTTCTGGGACCTACGGCTCTCGCGCTCGAAGTCATCGTCAAGGAGAACCACGCGCTGCCCGCAGAATTCACTTTCGACGGCCGGACTGCACGCTCAATCATCCGGCGGAGTGAGTTTCTCGATCTCCTCGCCGAGCGCCCAAGCAGAGAGGCCGCACTTCGAACCTGTCTTCCCGGCAATCGCGATCAGGCGATTGATTACCGATTTGAGATTGATCTCTTCACTCAGAAGCGCAAGCCGGACGCGGTATGATAAAAAGCTTCACTCCAGATGAGCTTCAGCGGTATCAGCGGCAAATGATTTTGCCCGAGGTCGGACCCGCAGGGCAGCAGAAGTTGGAGAGTGGCCGCGTGCTTGTGGTAGGTGCCGGCGGCCTCGGTTGCCCGGTGCTCTCGTATCTCACTGCCGCCGGAGTTGGAACCATCCTTGTCGCCGATGAGGATCGCGTTGAGCGGTCGAATCTCCACCGGCAGGTATTATTTGGCGAATCCGCAATCGGAAGAGTCAAGGCCGACCGCGCGGTCGAGATCCTTCGCGATCTGAATCCGTCGATCTCGCTCCGTGCGATACCAGCGCGGGTCTCAGTGAATAATATCCGCGATCTGCTCGCTGAAGTAGACATCGTCGTCGATTGCACGGACAACTTTGCGGCGAAGTATCTTTTGAATGATGCCTGCGTTGAGCTCGATAAGGTTCTCGTCTCTGGATCTCTATTCGCGTTTGAAGGCCAGCTTTCAGTATTTAATACCCCTCTGCCGTCCGGCGGACGGGGACCGACCTATCGCTGTCTCTTTCCGTATCCGCCTGATCCGAGGCTGATTCCCTCTTGCGCCGAGGCCGGAGTCCTCGGCGTCCTTCCCGGTGTCATCGGAGCCCTTCAAGCTACGGAGGTGTTAAAGATCCTCGTCGGAATAGGGGAGGTGCTATCCGGCAGGCTCCTGCTCTTCGAGGCACTGCAACTCTCTTTCCGTGAAATCTTTTTCCGCCGAAATTCAGCGACTGTCGCCGCCACATCAATTCAGAGCGCGTACTACTATCAAAGATTAAATCCCGCCTGCTCTGCGGACGAAGACATCATTACTCCTTTGGAGCTAAAGCGCCGTCTGGATTCTGATGAAGAGCTGGTCTTAATCGACGTTCGCGAACCCTCCGAGAAACAGCTCTGCGACATCGGAGGAAAGCTTATCCCGCTCGGTGTGCTCTGCGAAAACCTTGAGCAGATCCCTCGCGATAAACCGGTGGTCCTCTACTGCCAGCGCGGCGGACGATCTCAGAAGGGGCTTGAATCGCTCAGGAATGGTTTTGGATTCTCAAACGTTCTTTCTCTGTCCGGTGGGATAGATCAGTGGAACCTTGCGTTCCCTGGCGAAGAGAGCCCAATTGTCAATCGAGATTGATAGAAAAGAGCCGCATGGTGACACCCTCTGCCGCGCAAGCAGACTCTCCAAGTCAATCACTTTGGGAGGCAAATCTTCGCGTTGAAATCGGTACCGGGCTCTAGGCATTACGTGGCAACGCCTGAACCGCCGCCGCAACGTTTCGCTTAAGCTCTTCGAGCGTGGTGTCGTTCTTGATCACGATATCCGCAAGTGGCGCTTTTTTTTCATCGCTCCACTGATTCTGAAGTCTCAATTCGGCGGCGGCCTCGGTGAGCCCATCCCGGGCAGCGATCCGGGCAAGTCTTGTTGTATGCGGCGCCGTAACCAAGATTACCGCGCGAAAGTTCTCCTTGCCGAGGTCTGCTTCGAAGAAGAGCGGGCAGTCGTAGACAACGAGCGGGGCCGTGTCCCCGGTCTGCTTGAAAACGGCCCGCTCCTGGAAGGCCTTGGCGGCACGGTCGCGGACCTCCGGGTGTACGATCCGCTCGAGCTTCTTACGCTCCTCCGGATTGGCAAACACGTGGGCTCCGAGGGCCTTCCGGTTGAGCTCCTCGCCGTTGAAGAAGCTCTCGCCGAAAGCCTGCCGGACCTGCGCCAGGGCCGGAGATCCCGGCTCCAGGGCCTGGCGGGCAAACTCGTCAGCGCTCAGCACGAGTGCCCCGAAATCCTCCGCGAGCATGCGGGAGACAGCCGACTTTCCCGAGCCACTCGAGCCTGTTACAACTACCGTTTGGGCACGCCAGTCCATCTTTGTGGCTATTATCTTTATGTTTCCAGCGATCCTATCAAAAACTTGGTGGAGAAGCTTCGTCAAAACCGATGCCGATGGAGAGAAGGACGCCGAAGGCGGAGCGGGTCCGGGCGAAGGCGAAGAACTCGACGAGCTCGATGAAGAGCGTGAGCTCTCGGCAGACGGCACTGAGTCCGATTCGGATGAGGAGGGGGGCGAAGACGAGTTCGATGAGGATCCGTTTCAAGATGAGCCGGAGCCGCGCAAGGTCCTCCGCAACAAGGTGGATTCACCGAAAGATTTCTTTTCGACCGAGCTGGTCTACCGTTTCGATATCCTTCCCGATACCGATCAGCATGATCTGCGCGGAAGCTACCGCGTTGAAGTAAAAGGAAATAAGGGCGGCATCTGGACCTTGATCGTGAATGAGCAACTCGAGGTCATCAATCGCCGCGAAGAGGCCGAGGTCGTGCTGTCGCTCCAGCAACGCGATTTCATGCAGCTCGTGAACGGGGATCTCAATCCACAGATGGCGATCATGGCCCAGAAGATTCGGTTGAGCGGAGATGTGCGCCGGGGTGTGCTCTTTCAGAACCTCCTGGCACCTCCTGCTCAGGAGTAGTTCGAGCGATGGACAGCCAGCCGACTGCGCTTCGGGCGGATAAGCTTCCTCCCTATCCGCTTGGCGGAATCTCCGAAGCTGTAAACAGCGCGCGGTTGAGCGGGCGCGACATCATCGACTTTAATCAGATGAATCCCGATCTCGGAGCACCTCCGGCCGCGGTCGACCGTGCAATCCAATCGCTCCTCCTTCCGCATCACCACCGTTATTCCTCTTCACAAGGGATTCTGAAGCTGAGGGAGAAGTTCTGCGAGTACTACCTCAACCGATTCGGTGTCGAGCTTTCGGCCGGAACTGAGTGTGTGGCGACCATGGGAATCAAAGAGGGGCTTGGGCACATGCTGCTCGCTCTTTGCAATCCCGGTGATCAGGTCGTAGTGCTGACGCCGAGCTATCCGATCCATACGGCGGGTGTATATCTCGCGGGCGCGAATGCGTTGCTCCTCCCCCTATTCGAGAGTTGGGAGGAGGCGAGCGCGAATGGATACCGGCTCGATTCGACAACGGGATCGCTCTTCACCCGCTTAGAGGCGCTCTTTGAGCATACGTGGCCGCGGCCGCGCGCGATCATCTGCAGCTTTCCGCATAATCCAACGGGCACGACCGTTACGCCGAATTTTTTTGTGCAGCTGACAGCGTTCGCCCGAAAACACGGTTGCTCAATTCTTCATGACTTCGCGCATGCCGAGATCCGGTTCGATGAGCAGGCCGCGCCGAGTATGCTCGCCGCCCCGGGCGCACGGGATCACGGTGTTGAATTCTATTCCTTCTCGAAAAGTTTCCAGATGCCCGGCTGGCGAATCGGATTCGCCGTGGGAAACAGTGCTCTCATCTCTGCGCTGAAGCGGGTGAAGAGTTATCTCGATTTCGGGATCTTTCAGCCCGTGCAGCTCGGGGCTTTGGCCGCCCTCGAGAAGGGCTCAGCCTCGATCGATGAGTATCGTGAACAATATCGCTCCCGCCGCGACCTGATTTTGACCGGACTGCGCGAGCAGAGCTGGGAGGTGGCCGAGGCGCGGGCCGGAGCATTTATCTGGGCCCGGCTCCCGGGAGCTCTGCGGAAGGCGGGATCGCTCCGGCTTGCAACTCAGCTCGTCGAGGAAGGAGGGGTTGCGATCTCCCCCGGCGGCGGCTTTGATCCCTCGGCGGACGAGTTTTGCCGGTTCGCACTTGGGGAGCCGGAGAACCGGATTCGTGAGGGGCTGCGCAGACTCGGAACCTACGCTGAAAAAATGCAATGACTTGCCGAACCGCTCTAACCGTTCTCTTCGCCTCGAGCACTTTTTTTGGGCTTCGACGGGCCTTGCCGAGGACTGTGAGAAGGGTGCGCGTTTGCGCGGGGAAGGCACCCGGCTGCCCGCCGGTTCCACGGAGCAGGAAGAGAAGTTTCGGCAGGGCGTCTCGGAATGCCCATCGCTCGCGGAATTGCACTACGACTTAGGTGTAAATTTAAGCGCTCAGGGGCGGCTCGATGAGGCGCTCGACAATTTCAAAGCCGCAGCGAAGCTCGAGCCTGACCCGACGTTTCTATTCGCAGTCGGAAGCACGCTCGCGAGAAAAGGGGAGCTGAGTGCGGCGGGAGATGAGTTCCGGAAATCTCAAGAACGATACCCCAAGGATACGCGCCCGCTCGTAGGCCTCGCCATGATCGCAGCCGAGTCTCAGGACCTGCCGCGAGCCGAGGAGTTGATTCGCCAGGCGATTCAGCTCAATCCGAAAGATGGGAGCCTCTTCTATAATCTTGGCGTCGTGCTTGAACGGCAATTGAAGTTGGAGGAGGCCCTCACAAGTTACGAAGCGGCGCTTGATAAGGATCGAGACAATGCCGAGGTGCTTGTTCGTGTCGGAGAGCTTCGTCTTCGCCTCGGGAAGGTCGATCAGGCGGAGAAGATCTTGGAGCAGGTGACCTTGATCGATTCGCGCTCGGTGCGCGCCTGGACACTCCTCGCCAATGTGCGCGCGGCGAAGGGGAAAAAGAAAGAGGCTCTCGACGCGATTCAACGCGCCGCCCAAATCACTTCCGACGATCCTTCGGTCCTCCGGACAAAAGGGATCCTGCTTGTCGAAACCGGAGCTCAAGTAGAGGGATTGAATCTCCTCTCCGCAGCAGTCCAGCGCTTTCCGCGCGACGCGGAGCTTCGTGCCGGATACGGGTTTGTTCTGCTCAAGGAACGAAAGCTGGACGAGGCGCAGCGGGAGTTTGAGACTGCGCTTAGCATCGATCCGAATAATGGCCCCGCGCATCACAATCTTGGAGTGATTTTCGAGGAACGCGGCCAACCTGAGCAGGCAGCGAAGCATTTTGAGCTCGCAAGCGGCGTCAATCCCGCGGGGCCTGGCGCGGGAAAGTAGTTCTTCCCCTACCGGGACCGCGGACGTCCCCGTCCGCTTTCCGGTTCATGCGCCCGAACGGTGATCGAGCTTCGTGCTGGCGCGAATGCTTGCAAGCGGGCGAGGCCGCCCGCGGTCCCGGTAAACCTCCCGCACGAACTTCCAACTGCCCTAGTTTTCTTTGGTGTTGGCGAGACTCTCGAGCGCGTGGACGGCGACTTCTGAGATCCGTTTGATGCTCGTCGCATGACTCGAGTCAAAGGTATCGGCGGCTCTGTTCGCAATAGCTAAACAGATCGCACCCGATCGATGCCCCAGCCCCCGGGCCATGTGGTTAATGATCGCGATCTCCATCTCGAAATTCGTGATCCGGTAGGGAAGGCCGGTTGCAACTTTTGCCAGCACCCGATCAATCTCCGGAACGCTGAGAGGCAGATTCGGGACCGGGCGGCCCTGAGCACCGAAAAAGCCAGGGGCGCTGACGGTGACTCCGGTTTCGAACGGATAGCCCAGCTTCTGCGCCGCCTGCTCCAAAGCGCCGACAACCGCGGGGTGGGAAGCCGCTGCGTAGGGCCAGATCTTCCCTCGAAAGCGCGAGCTCTTCGGCATCGCTTCATCGATCGCGGCTCGAACAGCGCTTTCAAGCGTCTCATCTCCCGGAAGGGGCCGAAGCTCGTAAAATTGGCCCGCGTTGTCCAGACCGACGGCGTGTCCCGTGATGACACCGGTCCCAAGCTTCAGATCGGCAGGCAGCGCACCGGAGGTACCAAGTCTGATGATGTCGAAACGAGGATACGAAGATCGCTGCTCTCGGCTTTTAAAATCTACGGCGCAGAGTGCATCCAGCTCCCGAAAGACGATCTCTGTCGACGGCGTGCCCATGAGCGATGTGACAAACGAGGCGCGAAGCCCGCTGTGCAATTCCCCCGTTACGGTCACGAGGCCGCGATGCTCGACCGAAACTTCAATTGTTCGCATATGCTCATCGGCAAGG
>CAYOAK010000005.1:0-12207 GCA_964401925.1 uncultured Bdellovibrionales bacterium
CAGCAGATGTCCGGCAGAGCCGGAAGGCGTGGGAAGGATACCGTCGGCTTTTGTCTCGCGGCACCTGCGCCTTTCTGTGACGCACGAACTGTGTTGAAGATTGCAAAGCGCCCGCCCGAGCCGCTCGTCTCTCAGTATTTCCCCGGACCAAGCACCGTTTTAAATCTCCTGCGCTATCGGAACGTGGACGATCTGAAGTTCACGGTTCAACGCAGTCTCGCGTCGTTTCACGATCGCAAACAGGCAGTGATCCATGTTCGTGAAGCTGAAGAGCTGTTGGAAAGCGCGCCGAGAGCGGTGAAGGAACGATATCGCTCGATGACGGAGGGATCTTCGGAGGGCGAGGAGGAAGTGGGGATGGCCGGGCTCTCGAAAGAGCAGAAACGGCTGCTCAAGCGGGTGCGCCGTTTGAAGCGTCAATCGAAGGAGCTTGAAGATAAGCAGCTTGCGCTGCTTGAGACCGCGCTCGTTGGTTTGCGCTCTCTCGGCTATCTCGACGGCTCCACACTTTCACAGAAGGGCTACTGGGGCGCGAACCTTTGCACGACTTATGTGCTGGAGATCTCGGAGATCATCGAATCCGGAATGTTGGACGCTGCTTCCGCTGAGGAGCTCGTTGCTGTGCTTTCTTCTTTCTGCGGAGATGAGCACCGCACCTACCTCGATACAAAGAGCTCTCTGCTCTCGAGGGAAAAGGAAGAGAAGCTCCAATCGATCTTCGCCCGAATTCAGGGCCATCATATGCCGGGGGTCAGCGAGGGCTTGAAATCTCTTCCCGCCGCCGCGAATACGGTGGTTACATGGATGCACGCGAAGGATTGGCATGAGTTCCGCAGCTTGTTGATTTTAAAAGGGGTGGCGGAGGGTGACGCCGCCCGGTTAATCACGCAGACGGCCGAGCAGCTCAATCAGCTCACGCGCCTATACCAATCACATCCGCAGCTTTCGCTGAGAGCGGAAGAAGCAAAGCGGCGAATTCTTCGTCCACCGCTGACGGACGCATTCACGATCGACTAGCGCCACTCGCTACTTCAGCGGATTGCTATAATTGTTCGGCGTTTCTTCGTCGATCCGGTCGATGCGGACGGCTTCGTAACCGGCATTCTTGATTGCAGCTTCGATCTCTTCATCGGTAAGGCGCTGATCTTTTTTGAACTTGAGGCTCACTCGCTTTTTGTCGAGGTCAACCGTTACCTCTTCCACTTGCGGCATCTTTGCAAACGTCCGCTTGATCGATTGCGTGCAGAAGGAACAGACCATCCCGTGAACTGTTACGTTCGCCTCTTGAGCGGCGGCGCAAGCCGGAAGCAGCATTAATGATAACAAACAGATGAGGTGGGCAGTTGTTCGTCGATTCGCTTTCATGCAGCTCCTAAAAAACACTGGGCTAAAAATGCGCCATCCCGCCGACCATAATCTCACCCTTCGTGCTCGATCCGAACTCCAGGGCAATGTTGTTATAGAATAGACGGATGAACGGCGTGAGCGTTACACGCTCCTCCATCTCCGGCATATAATCGAGCTGTCCGACTATCCAGAGCTGCAATTGATCGATCTCAGCACGATGTGGTGCAAATCCGGCGCGCGTTCTCAGACGGTTGAAGTTCACCCCTTCAGGAGACCTGAGCGTCTCGCCGGAGAGCTGAGTGTAGAGCTGCCGCGTCTCATAATCAGCCTGCATCCCGGCATGAGCCGCAGGATCCTCATCTCCGTCATTTTCATGCCGCATGCCAATCCCGCCGACTATGTAGATGTTCGCCTGCGAGTCCGCTTCGTTCCATCTTTTGAGCAGCCGATTGTAATCCGCGAAGTAGAAGCTCGCGGTCTTTGATTCGCCGCGCCGGTGCATGAAGGCGACACCTGCAGAGTCCTTGGCGGTCATCGAGTAGTTCGCAGAGACATCGCTCCACTTGGAAGCATAGGTGGGCATCACGCCCCAGCCGTCTTTGAAGCTGACCGGATTCGCTGAAACGGAGCAGGGGAGTGCCACCAGCACCGTGAGAAGCAAAGCCGCTGTCAGGTTCTTCAGCATATGATTCCCACAGAGGGGAAGACGTACAGTTCAGCAATCGCCGGAGCGCGTCATTTGTCGGCGTCACCAAGGACGAGATCGATCATCCGGCGGAGGTTGCTGTTCTGCTCCTCAGTGAATGGGCCCTCCGGCGAGAGGCCGTCGACCGCCCATTCATTCAGAAGGTCGAAGTAGAGCTCTTCACGAATTGCTCCGCTGTTGAGACGTTCGAGCACGCCATCGCGGAAGGCCCGTGCCTGATCGCGGCCTCCCATCAGAAAGCGCTTCGCAAGATCCCCGCTGAGCGCACCGGCGTGAGGAAGCAACAACACCTTCAGATCCAGCGTCAGGAGCTTATCAAGGGTCGAAACGTAGACTTCGAGATCTTGCAGAAAGCAGGGGGCGAGCTTTTCGCGGCCATTGTAGCCGCCGACAGCCTCCGCCGCCGCCAAAGCCGCATCCGGCCGGACAAGGTAGCCCGTCGTATCGACTGTGTGACCTGGGCAATTCACCACTTTGACGTCGACGTCCGCACCGAGCGGAATGCTATCGCCTTCGCTGAGAATCTTGTCGACCCAGAGCCCCGCCTTGAACGACTCGAGATCCTCTTCCCACGGTACTCCCAGGGAGAGAGCGTAGCGCTGATTCTTTTCGAAAATCTCTTCGAGCCGGCCCGGCTCACGAAGTACCTCGACGGACAACGGTGACCCGACGACCTCGATCCCCGGAAATCTGCGCCTTAACGCCGGGACGCCTCCGATGTGATCGAAGTGTGCATGAGTCAGAAGTATATATTTAAGAGGGAGATCTTCGTTCAACACGGTCGACAGCGAATCGCTGAGCTGATTTGCGTATGCAGCGATCCCGGCATCCACGACAGCAGCGACCTCACCGAAACAGAGCAGATGGCTCGAAACCGGGGTCGTTAGTAGATAAGTGCTCTCCGAGAGCTGTCCGTCAGCTTTGATCCACATCGAGCTGGCTATACCCCGAGAATCAACTCCGGGCTAGGTTCTCTCTGCTCCGCTTAACGCTGCTTTTTGCGCTCCCACAGGGAGCCGGCAAGCGAGCCGAACTCACGTGCGGAATGGTTGCGAGCGGTAGTGATCTTCCTCTCCGTCCCTGTGTTCCAAGATGATTGGAGATCCGAAAAGACTGTCGAGAGCGAATCCTCAGCACGTTCTGCGAGGCCGAGCGCAGCTTCGAGGAGCTTTGGGCCAACGGATCCGCCCTGTTCGGTCAGATCGCCGGTGGATTGAGCGGCATTGTTGAGATCGGGCGTGAGCGAATCGAGCTCGGAGAGATCCGGCCAGCCGGCAGCCGCGGTCGTGCCGAGCAGACAGCCGAAGCCGATCAGTGCCATTGGTTTTGAGAAGCGGAAGAATAGGCGCAGAAAGAAGAACGGCACCCTGATGAAGAAGAGGAAAACGAAAAAGAACAACAGGTACGTCATACTACTACCCCTACCGCGCCCGTAGGCAAGAGCGGTAAAAACCGATAGAGAGTGTTTCGGATCGGATCGGGAAAAACTTGTGCCGATTCTGCCGGCGGTTTTCGCCCCGGATTTACAGGCCTGGCAATGGGCCAAGCTCTTTAAGGAAAACATCCGCAAAAATGCGCCGCTTGCTGACACTCCTGTTCGGACTCGCCATCTCCGCGGCGCTCCTTTTCTATCTGGTAAAGGACATCGACTTCGCGTTGTTCCAACGGGAGTTTCACCGGCTGAGGCTTTGGGTGGCCCTGCCGCTCTTCCTGATTTTCCTCGCAACGCTCTACCTCCGAGGCCTGAGGTGGAAGCTGCTGCTCCCGGCGCAATATCGGGCGGGTCTCCGTCTCCGTGATCTCGTTGATGCATCAACAATCGGATTCGCGGCGAGCTCCGTTCTTCCGCTTCGCGCAGGCGAAGTGATCCGGCCGCTGTTTCTGCGGCGGCTTTCCGGCGTTCCCTTTACGGCCGGGTTCGCGAGTATTTTTACGGAGCGTGTGTTCGACCTGACCGCGCTGTTGATCGTGGCGTATCTTGCTCTGACGCGCGTGGAGTCCGCGCCACAATTTATGATCACCACTGCTCGAGCATTGGGCACGATCGCGTTCGTGGGTGTCCTCGGGCTTCTCGCCTGCGCGCTTGCCGGTCCTTGGACGCTGCGGCTCGCGGAGAGGATCGTGCCGAAGGTCGTTCCGGGAAAGCTTTCAGCAAAACTGCTTGAGCTCCTCCGCCAGGTCGTCGGTGTGCTCTCCGCTCTGCGAAGTGCCAGCGAGATTGCGCTCGTGATCGTATATTCCCTCGCGATATGGCTGGGATTCGCTCTCTATTATCAGCTCTCCCTGCAGCTTTTTGGGGAAGCAGTCAGTTTTCACGCCGGACTCCTGCTGGCTTCGACCATCGCTTTCGCCGTCGCGGCACCATCTTCTCCGGGTTTTCTGGGAACGTACCAATTTGGGTGCGCGCTCACGCTCACTTCGATCTACGGGTATCCCGATGAGTTCTCGCTCGCTTACGGGCTGACCGTTCATCTCGTTCAAACGGTTTCGCTGCTGCTCTACACGGCATTTGTCCTGTGGCGCCGGGGGATCGGACTCTCCGCAATCTCCACGGTCGCCGTCCCCGGAGAGGCTGCGCCTGCCGCTGGCACCTGAATTGCATCTCTCCTCAGTTGAGGCTGGGGATGTGGTGTGGAGGGGCAGAACTCTCCCCGTGGGTGGTCCCCACGGGGAAGTTTTTGCCGGCGGAGCGATTACCAAGGACGCCTAATGAGTTCGACACTCTTATCGAGTATCAATATCGGCCGTGAGACGTTGATGACGCACGGCAGCGCCATGGCGGCGATGGCGGACAACGTTTCGAACTCCAACACGACAGGATTTAAGTCCGGCCAGGCCCAGTTTTCGGACGTCCTCGCACGCGGAGTCGGTGCGATCGGAGATATGATGGGGGCCTCGGCAGGGGATGGCGTGGCGCTCGAGAAGATCCGTTCCAGTCTCACCCAAGGGGCGATTGAAGATACGGGCAATCCCTATGATCTCGCCGTCGATGGCCAAGGGTTCTTTGCTCTGGCCCGGCCGCTGGCCGATGGAACTGCCTCTTCGAACGTCGTCTATTCCCGGGCCGGAAATTTTCAGCTCGATAAAGATGGAAACCTGATTAACGCTGACGGGTTGCTGGTAATGGGGATTCCGACGGGCGGGGATGGGACAACGCTCGCTCCCATCGCTGTTGCCGACGCGCAGACAACTCCGGTTCCGACCACGACCGCGACGATGACCGGGAACCTCAACAATGAAGCCGAGATAGTCGCCGGCCTGCCCGCGCAATTCACATCAGATGGGCAGATTGCCGCATTCAAGCCATTTGCGACCTCCGTGACGATGATCGATAGCCTCGGCGCGGCGCACGAGGTGACGTTAAACTTTTTCAAGACCGGCGCGAATGCTTGGACAGTACAGGCTTTCGCGGATGGTGAGGACGTGACCGGCGGAACTGCCGCGGCCGCAGTCGCCGTGAGTGAGCAGCTCGCGGTAGAATTCGGCCCGGACGGGGTGCCCACTGTGAATCCGCTCGCATTGAACATTAATGCTGCCTGGGCGAACGGCGCGACCGCCGGCGCTGCTGCCGTAGATCTTTCCGGCTTCACAGGCTTTGCGACTCCGTCGGCCGTCTCCGCGACGACCCAAAATGGTGTTCGAGCGGGGACACCGACGGGGATCGAGTTCGCCGATAACGGCGCCGTGAGCGTCGTATTCGACAACGGAACCCGTTCGCAGATCGCCACGATGGCACTGGCCCGTTTTCAAAACACCACCGGCCTCGAAAGAGCGGGAAATACTCTCTTCGAAGCTCCCGAAGCTGCCGGTGAGGTGAAATACGCGGCGCCTCGCAGTGATGGCCGTGGTGCAATTCGTCAGTCGGCGCTCGAAAACTCAAACGTCGATCTCGCCGAGCAGTTCGTGAATGTCATTCGTGTTCAGCGCACCTATCAAGCGGGGTCACAGGTGATTAAAACTGCTGACGAGATGCTGACAACAACTCTTCAGATCGCATAAGCTCTCGAATTAACCAGCTTTTTACGAAAATGTTTAATTCCCGACTGTCTTGAGTGGTAATTCAAATGCGCGTATCTTCCGTCCCGGGCACAGATGCCCGGTGGCCAGTAGGAAGGAGCGCCGATGCGGAGTTTCAAGCAGAAGACCGATCCCCTGATGCATCTCCACAACGTTCCCATCCACATGAAGCTCGGTTTCCTTTCAGCGAACACCGCACAACAATCGAAAGTCCTGGCAACCGAGCTGCTGAGCTACGATGAGCCGCTGCGGCTGGTCGCATCGAATGCAGATCGCTCAGCGAACAAAATTGTCTTTCTTCCCCGTCCGGCACAAACCGATCCCGAAGGATATCAGTTAGTGCTCGGCATCCCGGACGGACTCACCGTCTCACAGCGAAGCACGCGCGCGTCGCGTCCCCGGGTCAGGCGCGCGCGCCCGATGCCGAAGGCGGCAACAGAGATGGAGCGGTTTCTCCGTAATTCGTAAGCGTTCACGGTAATTCCTGATCGCATTTTCCGGCTGAAGCGGTGTAACGTCTGCCTATGCAGCCGCGGTCATTCACACGCTTCTCCGTGTCCGGGAGACGTGTCCTCCGAATCCTGAGCACCATCTTTGAGGAGATCTCGGCTGAGCTGGGTGGTGAGGACTTCGCATCGGCGATGCGCTTTTCGCTCGGAAGAGCGGAGATAAAAGATCATTCGCGGCTGACGACGCATGAGCAATTCACTCTCGCCCATCGGGTGCTCGCCGCCTGGTATACGATCCTCTGGTTTGTAACCGTGCCGCTGTTCCGTCAGCGAGCCCGAAAAGTTGACGACGCCGCCGGATATCTGCGCCTCGTCATCACTCAACATCCCAATACTCCTCGTCCTGCTTGGTGGCTGCTCGCGATGCAGAATGCCGGGAATTACCTCGATGGCGCGGAGCTGCTGTCAGACTCGGAACTGCATCACGATCTGAAGACAATCATTCGAGAGCTGTGCACCAGGCCGCTCCGTGACAAGGCACCGCTCGACGTCGTTTCGAATCTCGAAATGGTTCTGAAGCTTTACGGAGCGCGGCTTTGGCGCCGCGCAGATCAGTTTCATCGGATGTACGGAACGTGGATGGTCTGTGACCTCGACGGTCAGGCACCGGAAAATGTGCCGCCGGAGAAGCTGCGGCGCGGCGCACGGATTCTTCGCGAGTACGCCATTGGCCAGTATCTGAATGAGCTGCGCTCCCTTGCGGAGCGCGTTTCCCGGCGCTTCCCGGATGGGGGCGCCGAATCCCGCCGCGGGATCGAGCAGAATATCAATCTGATCAATAACGCGCTTGTTGCGACGAGCCGCGGACTTGGCGCCCCGAACGCCTTTAACGAAGAGCGGGATTTTCTGACACGCCTTGGCGCGTTGCGCGAATCGCTGGAGCCCCTTGACCCGCAACTGGCGGCGGAGGTCTCTTCGCTCGAGGCGAAGGCGAGAGTTTTTGGCTTCGCCTTTCTCGATATGTTCCCCCGGGTGAACGCGCTGTCGGTTCGTCCTCTCGGTGAACAGCTTTTTCAAACGGCGAATCAGAAACCGCTCTCTGCATCGGAGCCGGAGCGGTGTGCAGAGCTGGCAGCTTCCAGCCCTGTGGTACTTTCAGCGGAGCTCGAACATTCGCTGCCAAAGGATCTTGCATGGTTGCTCGCCTGCCTCAAAGTGTTTGCTGAGATTCGAAAGGCAAACGGACGGCCGATGCCGTTTGTGATTAGCAACTTCGAGTTTGTCTCCGATGAGTTGCTGCTCGATATGCTGCTTAAGGCGGTGGGTCTGCCCGATACGCAGATCATCCACCTCCATGAAGGATTTGAGCCGGTGGTAGAGGCGGCCCGGTTGTCTCGCGAGACGGTGAAGCGGAACCCGGCGCGCTGGAAGGCGGAACCGTACGTCGTGATGTTCGGCGGCTCCGATATGCAGCGCGAGTGCGGCTGCTCCGGCCAATGGGAGCTCGCGCGCGCCATTCAGCGAACCGGCAACGAGCTTCGATCCGAGGGGGTGACACCGAATTTTTTCTACGGACGGGCGGATACTTTTTTTCGTTGGGGCTCGTCGCTGGACGAATTTCGCGCAGCTCAGCCTGATACGGAGCCGCGCTGTCTTGTGCTCGTGCAAGGCGACGATGTCATCCGCCGCCGGTTAACCTATCAACAAGCGGACATGCACCGTTCTCATCCCTGGTCACCCGGACTGACGCCCGATCCGATCTTCGAAGAAGCGAATGCGGTTCGATTTGATCGTTCGTTTCGATCGGCGATCGAGCGCTATAAACAGCTCACCGCTTCTCCCGACTTTGAAAGATTTTTTTCGGAGGCCACGCCGGCTTCCTGGATCTCGTCGATCAATCGAAGTGTGCGCCCGAAGAGCCGGAGCGGGGGATTCGGCGGGGTGCGGACGAGTGTGCCGAAGTGGGGTGATTGGCGCGCGATCGTGACGATCCAGGCGGGGATGGTCTCCGGTTACATTCCGCAGCTCTATGGCGCCGGCGCCGCACTCACCGGGCTAGTCGAAAATGATCGAGAGCTTCTCCGGGAGATGTGGCGGGAGTCGAGATGGTTTCGTTATTGGCTGGGCGGAGTGATGCGCGAATCACAGCGGGTCGACTTCGATACCGTTACGATCCGCTCGGACGGGCGACACGAATCCATTGTGAAGACATTGCGTGACGACTTCGTCCTATGCGCTGAGGTCATTCCAGAAATTGTCCAGCAGCGCTGGTCGAGGAGGTTTGATCGAATCTTACCGACGAACCAGGTCCGGAGACACGTAGCGCACCTCGAACAGAAGCTCGCCACCGAGCTTGCCGAGGGGGCGATTCCGGAGGTACTTCGATCCGGTTATATGGCGATCTTGGCGAGCCTCGGCGAGAACGGTTAGAGCGTTATCTGAACTAATGGCACCGCAGAAGAGCAGCAGAAAGCTCGTCCTTCTTCCGCAGCAGATCGTTGTGACCGGGCCCGGAGAGGCCAAGCAATTCCTTTCGCCCCGAACCCTGATAGGCGTTGAAGACTTCGTAAGCGAGGCCCGGCGAGAGGATCGCATCGCGGCTCCCGTTCGCCACAAGAAAACAGGAATGCTTCAGCTTCCCGATCCACTCCGCGGCGGGCAGATGCCAGCGCAGGAATCGCTTGAGAAAACGAAAGACCGGATGAGTTTCGACGACGGCGTCCACGGAGGGAAAGGGGGCGAGCAGCGCTAAGGTCTTCGGCTCATGCTCGGAGGCGAGATATGCCGCGAGCGGAGTGCCAACAGAAAATCCGACGATTGTCAGGTTCGAGGATTCGATCTGATCAGTCTCCGACAAAAAGCGCCAGACAGAGCGCACATCCTCTTTCATTCCCTCTTCGCTCGGCCAGCCGGTGCTCAGGCCGTACCCTCGATAATCGTAAGAGTAGGTTGTGAATCCTAGATCGGCGAGCCACCTTTGAAACGGAAAGAACATCTCGAGGCTCCCGCCGTTGCCATGAAAGAAGATCGCCGCTTTCCCGGTCGGATTCTCCGGGGATAGTTTCCACAGCTCGAGCGATTCGGCATCCGAGGTTTTTACGGTGAAGCTCGCTACTCCGGCCGGAAGGGAGGCCGGATCACGCACGCTGCCGCGGCCAAAGGAGAAAAGCACGCCCGGAAAAATCTGGATCGTTTGCGTGCTCACGACGAAAACACAGAAGACGATTAATGCGATTATGATTCGAAACCATGCAGGCAGGGACATATACCTGCGCTCAACCTTTCGGATCCGGCCGAAGATGCTCACGCTGCCTCGGCGAGTGATTCGCTTAACGCTTTCACCTGTTGGCGCAGCTCCGGCACCGCTGTTGTCTCCCACAGCACACCCCGAAGCAGGCTGCCGAGGGCGAAAAGGTCGGTACGGGTAGTACCTTTCTCATCGATAACTGCTCCGGCAGGTGTCGCATCAATGCCCAGAGCGATCGGACCCGGCCGGATGAAACCATCACGGTGCAGCTGAGCGAGAAGAGGATTTGCGTCCGATAGCAGATCATTCGAAGGGCCGGTGCAGTTGATAACTGCGGCAAAAGCTTTCTCCTTGATTGAATCCGATCCACGAAGGCGGAGGCTGAGGCTAGCGCCGCCGTCAGTGATGCGTGAGCCGACAATGTTACCGGCGAGAATTTCCAACCGCCTTGCGCCGATCAGTTGTTCAATGCGTTTTGAGATTTCTGGTGCCATCCGGTGACGGCGGACCTCCCACTGTGAACGGAGATGCCGGAGAAATCGCTGCCGCTCGCTCTCCGGTAGTCCGAGCCAGATCCCTTGAATCTGAGGCCGGAACCAATTGAGCACTCTGCGCCAACCAAATTCGTTCGAATATTTCCGGAGCAGATAGAATATCTCACTGACGGACGTGCTTCGGATGGGAATTGCGTCGAACTGCTCCGTCGGCTCGTGCACCTCAGGAAGCAGGCCATGCCGGGACAGGGCGGTCATTCTGCCCATGTGGCCGAGGTCTTCCAAGGCGAGTGCGACATCAAGTGCGGTTAATCCTGTTCCGAGGATGAAAATCTCGTCCGCGGAGCTGATCGCGCGCAGCCGGTTTTGGTCCCAAGGATTCGCGACATAAACGGATGTGCTCGCGATATTGCGAAGGGATGAAGGCACCGCGGGAAGAGAATTCCCCAGGGCAAGCACGAGCACATCAGCTTTCGAGGTTTCAGCAATTCCCTGGGTCCGAATTGTCCAACCGTCCGGCTGGCGCCGCGCCTCGAGGACTTCGCCCCCGATAGTCCGGATCATTTCGCTCGGAAGCAGGCTGCGCAGATACTCGCCATAACGTTTACGCGGGACGTAGTCATCGGGCGTCGCAGTCTCACTGAGCCAAGCGCTGAAGCCTCGCGGGTCTTCGGCGAAAGCGCCCATGTCCCCGGCTCGGACATTCAGGAGATGTGAATCGAACTCAGTCGAGAAAGCCGGTCCGGCGGCGAGGCGATCTTTCTCGAAGAGGATTGGCTCGATCTTCCGGCTCTGGGTCTTTGAGATCTGGGCAAGTCTGATCGCCAATGTGGTTCCGCAAAAGCCGGCGCCGATGATCGCAACTTTCATGCGGCCTCGGTTGAAATGTGCACCTGCCGAATTGCCTCGTAGAGTACGGTCGCCGCACAGCACGCGAGGTTCAGGCTTCGAACATTCGGATTTGCCATCGGGATGAGAAATTGCCGGTCGGTATGCAGCGCGCGAAACTCCGGTGAGTAGCCCTTGTCTTCGTTCCCAAAGATCAGATAGTCCCCATCCTGGAAGTCGACCGACCAGTAGGGTGTGGAGGCGTACTTCGTCATGACAAACAACCGATCGCGGGCGGGCTTCTCGGTTTCGAGAAATGCTTGCCAGCTCTTATGCACTGTCAGCCGCACCTCGGGCCAATAGTCCAGTCCGGCCCTCTTGAGGTACTTATCCGAGAGCTCGAAGCCCAATGGCTCGATCAGATGGAGAAAGGTGTTCGTCGCGGCAGTCAGCCTTGCAATGCTCCCGGTATTTTGCGGGATCAGCGGTTCGACAAGCACAAGGTTAAAGGCCATGGTGAAAGCACTTGGTGGAGTCCAGTAACTCCGGTAATAGTTCCCCCCGATGGATTTTCATAGAGATGAACGGGGCTTTTTGAAGCCTCTCCTTGGCGCTCTCATCTTAATTGGGCTTGGTGTCCTATTGGTGCCGTACGTGATCCTCGGCAAAGTTGTGCCGCCGGACATGATCGGGGTGCGCCAGAACTTTTTTAGCATTCCTCCGTTCCTCGAGGGCGGATTCTCGTCGGTCGGGCTTCAGCCGGGACTCCATTGGCAGGTTCCTGCCGTCTCCCGGATTGAGCTGATCCCCCGGCGATTTCAGTTTGTGACTTTCAGCGAAGGCGATTCCGGCGGTACTCGCACCTTTCCCGAACTGCTTGTTCCGACGACGGACGGATCGAAAGTAAAAACGGACGTCACGCTGATTCTTCGATTTTTCGAACATCCGGGCCAAGCGGAGATCATCACAAAGGATGAAAACGCCAACGCCGCCGGAGAGGGACTGGAGTCAGCCCCAAAGGCTCAGCGCAAGATGATCCAGCACGGCGGGCCCCGCGATCTTGTAGCCATTCACATGCAGGATCGGCGCTTCAATCATCCGCGCCACATCCGAGCAGTA
>CAYOAK010000005.1:12217-39068 GCA_964401925.1 uncultured Bdellovibrionales bacterium
CCAGGGCCGGCCGGTCCTGTTTTCCTGACCCATGCCCCGCGAGCTCATCGACCGGTTCACAACGAACGTCCCGACTATTTTGGAGAAGTTTGCCCAGCGTGCGGAGAACGAGCTTCGTCAGACACTCAGCCAGCTCTCGACGAGCGATTACTACAATCCGAAACTGCGCGAGGAGGCGACATTGGACGCGCATGACCGGATCGCAGAAAGCGTCGGACAGAATGGGATCGAGCTCTGGGGCACGCTGGTGCGCCGTTATAGCTACGCCGAGAAAAAGATCGACGACCAGATCTTTGCAAAGAATCTTCAGGACCAGATCGAGCGATTGAACTCAGCAGACAGCCGGCTCGCAGCGGCGAAGGCAAACACAGAGCGGGAACGCGCGCTTTGGGATGCGAAGATCGCGAGCCTTGAAGTTGAGGGCCATTCCAAGGTTTCAGTCACCGAGTCGCAAGGGACACTCTTTGAGTCCCAGCGGAAAGCCGAGGGAGATCTCCTGGTTGCGACGGCCCGCGCAGAAGTTGATGCGAGGCGCGCAGATGCGCTCGGACAGATCGCCGGCGCCGATGTCTACATTGCCAGAGAGCTCGCACCGCTGCTGAAAACTCTTCGAGGAGGAGTGATTTCGGACGTCGACCCGTACGACATCGACGCGTGGATTCTAAAGCTCCTTGGAAAGGAGGGCCCGCGATGAAGAGGCCTTCGATAAAGAAATTCGCTCCGCTCATCCTGATTCTTGCGTTGAGCGGTTGCCAAAAGATGGAGGCCGGAGAGTACGGCGTTGTATTTTCTGCTCTGCCCCCTTGGCTGGGCGGTGGTGTGAGTGAGCGGGTGATTGAGCCCGGTGAAGTGCAGCTTGTGCCGCCTTGGGCGACGGTCTACCGCGTGAAGTCGACGGATCGTTCGTTGGCTTGGGGTGCTCAGGGCGTAGGCTCGAACAAAGGCACCGAGGACTATGTTGAGACGCGGGCGCTGGATGGAAACGAAGTCGGGCTCGCAATCACCATTCAGTATGCGATCGAGAAGGCAAAGGCGCCGCTCGTTATTCAGAACGTCGGAACCGAAATCAACGCGGTCGATGACCTGATCTCCGCCGTTGCACGTGCCGACATCCGGACGCATATGAACATTCTTCGCACTCGGGATTTTTTCAGCCCGGAAAAACGCCAGGCGGCAGTCTCCGAGGTGCGCTCGGCCCTGAGGCGGCGGCTGGAGCCCGAAGGGATCATCATTCGCGACGTCATCTACAACGATCACCGTTTTGAACGCCGTCTCACCGGCGGCGGCGTCGACAGCAGCTATCAGGAACAGATCGATCGCACTCAAGCGATAAATCAGGAGACGGAACAGGAAGAAAAGAAGGTAGCGACTGTTGTTGAGCAGAAGAAGCGCGAGTTCAATGAAGCGCAGGCGAAGGTCAACCGCGTGCTTGAGCAAGCCGAAGGCTACAAGAATCAGGCCGAGCTTCGCGGGAATGCCTATCTCGAGACGAAGAAGAACGAGGCGGAGCAAGTTCGAACGATCGGGCTCGCCGACGTGGAAGGACTGAATAAGCAGATCTCGGCATTGCGGGGCTCCGGCGGCCGCGCGTTACTCAGGCTTGAAATTGTGAAGAGTCTGCTTCAGTCAAATCCGAAGTTCATGATCGTCGGCTCGGGTCAGAGCCAGAACGGAGAGCTGAAGGTCAATAAGGTCGATACAAACGAGCTGGTTCGCCAGTTCGGAATTGTCTCCGCGATGGAGGAGCGAAAAGCTCCTCCACCCGAGACCCCCGCTGAGCCGGCAAAGTAAGCCGGCCTCGCTTATCGGCACTTCAACAGCGAATCGACCGTCTTCGAGCTGAGCGCCTGAATCTTCACAGCCTCTGAGCCCAACAGCACCGTATAGAATTTCCGATCAAGTCCGAGGAACGCGATCGACTCTCCAGTGCTGCCGTCAGGATACCGGACATAGGTGCCCGTGGTGATATCCCGGAAGTAGGGGAGCTTCACGATCGTCTCGTCGGTTCCCTTGGCACACACCACCTGCGACTGCTTGCTCGACAACCGGCCGGCGGCGCAGAGGTCTGCCGTCCCGTCAGCATCCGCATCGAAGACCAGCGCCTTTGTCAGCGATCCGCTCAGCGTCACTTGGCTCAGCCGTGTTCCGTCTGTAAGGCTGAAGACCGAGATACGCGAGGTCGCCTTCCGGTTCCGGACAGGTCCCGAGGAGAGCACAACTGCCTCATCGATACCGTCGCCGTTCGTATCGCGGCAGAGAACTTCGCGGATTCCGCTCAGCCGGCCGAAGGAGTAGGTCGAAACCGCTCCTGTCGTGGACCTGCGGACGCGGATCTGGCGCGTGTCCGACATCGCATAGTCGACCAGATCGTCGTCATCGGCGTAGCAGCCCAGTGCTTTCTCGGAGGTCTTTCCGAACTTCACCGGCTCCGCACCACCTGAGTCACGGAGTGCCCACTCCATATCCCTGCTTCGGCCTTGCCGGCGGACGTATGCGACCGTGATCTCTTCGATTGCCTGCGAGAAGTGCCCGCCGAGCGGTGTTGAGTTCCGCGAAACCGGGACCTCACGAGCGTCAGTTGCATCCGCACGCAGGAGGCTGATCACGTTCCTTCTGATGAAGGGAAGGAACGAGAGCTCCGTGTCGGAACCACCGCACATATGCCGGATCTTCTTTGGAGGAACGATGGCTTCGCACGCATCGCCGACCCCGTTATTGTTGCTGTCCGCCTGATTCGGATTCGCGACGTTCGGGCAATTGTCCGTGCCGTTCGCAGCCAACAGATAACCCTGCGGTGCTGTCGTTCCGAAGCACGCGAGCGTTTCAACTACGGCGCTATCGGTAACCCCATCACCATCGGTATCTCGATAGGCTTGGGAGCGCCACGCACTTGCGTTCGTTGGAGCGCAATCGCTGGCGTCCGCTGCCTGATCGTTATCGTCATCGCCATCGCAAGCATCCCCTTGCGAGTCGCCGTCAGTGTTCAGCTGATTGGCGTTCGAAACCGTTGCACAGTTGTCAGTACCGTTTGCGGCGAGCACAAATCCCTGCGGCACGGTGGCACCGAAACAAGCGCTCGTCTGAACGGCCGTGCTGTCGGTGACCCCGTCGCCGTCACTGTCGCGGAACGCTTGATTACGCCAAGCCGAGAAAGTGAGCGGCGCGCAATCGAGCCCGTCGTCGACGGTATCGTTGTCGTCGTCGCTATCGCAAGCGTCGCCTTGGTTGTCGCCGTCAGTGTTCAACTGGTTCGCGTTCGAAACAGTCGGGCAGTTATCTTGGGCGTTCGTCACGCCATCGCCGTCGGTATCGGAGTTCGTTTCACACGCATCGCCGACCCCGTTATTGTTGCTGTCCGCCTGATTCGGATTCGCGACGTTCGGGCAGTTGTCCGGTCCGTTCGTTGCAATCGTGAATCCGAGCGGGGGAGTCGTTCCAAAGCAGGTGACAGATGTGACACCTGTAGTGTTTCGAACGCCATCCCGATCGGAATCGTTGTAAGCCTGATTGCGCCACGCTGAGGCGGTTGTCGGCGCGCAATCGCTTGCGTCCAGAACCGTGTCGTTGTCGTCGTCCGTGTCGCAAGCATCCCCTTGCGAGTCGCCATCGGTATTCAACTGATTGGCGTTCGATACGCTCGGGCAGTTATCCGGACCGTTCACATTCGAAGTATAGCCGGCTGGCACGTTTGTGCCGTAGCAGACGGAGCTCGAAGCGCTGCTCGTCCGGATGCCATCGGCGTCAGCATCGCCGAAGAAGCTCGCGGTTCTCCATCGGGTGTTATCGCTGGGTGCACAGTCGCTCGCATCCGCGACTCCATCACCGTCGGCGTCGAGGACCACTTCGCAGGCGTCGCCCACACCGTTACCGTTGCTGTCTGCTTGGTTCGCATTCACGACGTTCGGGCAATTGTCCGGCCCATTCGTCGCAAGCGTGAACCCGAGGGGAGCAGTTGCTCCGAAGCAGGTCACAGTTGTCAGACTCGTAGAGTTTCGAACACCATCCCGATCGGAATCGTTGTAAGCCTGATTGCGCCATGCCGAGAAGACTGTCGGCGCGCAATCGCTTCCGTCCGCAACTGTATCGTTGTCGTCGTCGGAATCGCAGGCATCTCCTTGCGAGTCGCCATCGGTATTCAACTGATTCGCGTTCGATACGCTTGCGCAGTTGTCGGGACCGTTTACATTCGAAGTGTAGCCCGCCGGCACGTTTGTGCCGTAGCAGACTGAGGTTGAAGTACTATTCGTCCGGATGCCATCGGCGTCCGCATCGGCAAAGAAATTCGCTGTTCTCCAGCGCGTATTGTCGTTCGGTGCGCAGTCGCTCGCGTCCGCGACACCGTCTCCGTCGGCGTCGGTGACCGGGTTTTGAACTGTTACGCTGATTGTATTGGAATTTGTGCTTCTATTTCCGGCGAGGTCATAAGCACGTGCAGCGACGAAGTAGGTGCCGCTTGCTGGAAAGGTCAGGTTTGCGCTCAGCACGTTGCCGACATTGACAACATTGTTCAGCTGATTGGATGCCGAGCCGTAGACGAGCTCGTAGCCGTTAAGGTCGACCGGGGTCGAATTGTCAGCATTTGTCGTGGGCGCATTCCAGGAGAAATTTCTCGTTAGCTGCGCCGATCCTTCGAGGGGGAGCAATAACAGGGAAGCAAGAATGAAGCCAAAGCACTTGCCAATTGAGTTGCCAGAAACTCGACCCATAACTCCTCCGGAATAAGCCTCTGCGTAGAGGCGTACAACCCGCAAACAGGGATCCCTGCTTACGAGCGCCTATCCGGCCGGCGAGGAGGTTTGCTTCAACAGCATACGAGTCGAATCAGGTCCGCACCGGTCTGTATCAGTGTCGATCTCAATGTTGATGAACTTTAGATTTTGAGCGAGTTCGAGAGCTTAGGAAAAATCTTCAAGGCTGCTCAGATTTTTTTCCACTCATCATTTTCGATTCGATACGGCGCGTTTTTCAAGCTGCGGCACGCTCCGTCAGGGTCCACCGTGATCTCTCCGGAGAGTCCCTGATAACCTTTCACGCCGTAGAGGATCGCTTGAACATCTTTCGCCGACACCTTGCTTGATTCGAGCGGCTTCAACTTGGATCCGATGATCTTGACCGTGTCATAAGAGGGGACCGTGGAGACTTCGAAGGAGATCTCCCGGCCGGTCTTCGCTTTGAACTTTGCGACGAACTCCGCATAGGCAGGCGTTCGAGGTGCACGATAAGTGGAGACAATCGAACCGTTCTCAGCACCTTGAGCGGAGGCACGAAAGCCGGGGCTGGAAATGGTGTTCAACGTGTAAAATTGCTCCCGAAACCCGTTTTCGCGCGCTTGCTTCATTGCCAAGCCCATCTCGTCGTAGCCGAAGAAGAATAACGACTTCACCCCTTTTGTGTGAGCCTTCAAAAGCATCGTCCGGAAATCCGTGGCACCGGCGTTGTAGCCTTCAGCGTATGCCATCGTTGCGCCGTGCTTCTTTAAGTAGGCAACCGCTGCGTCAGCCACCGTGCCCATGAACGGGTCGCTGTTGTAGTAGATCATCCCGCCCGGCAGCTCATTCCGATCCAGTGCTGCCTGCGCGATCACATCGCCGAGATTCTCCGTGGATTTCGAGATGCAGATAATATTTTCCGGAAGCGCCGCGATCTTCTCATCGCAATCAAGGGTGTCGATCAGCACGACGCCGTCAGCCGCCGACCGTTGGGTTAATGCGAACAGTCCGCCGTACGTGAAGACAAAGACTATGCGGGCACCTTGTTCATGAACTATGCGCTGATAAGCGGCGAGCGTTTTACTTGTCTCGTAATTATCATCCTCGACGAGCAACTTAATCTTGGTGCTCGAGACGGCATTGAGTTCCGCTGCAGCGATCTCCATCGCAGGCACTGCGTCAACCCCGAGAACAGCGGCACGGCCGGTGAGAGGGCCGATCCAACCGATCTTCAGCACCTCTTCGGCTCTCGCGCCTCGGAGAGTGAGAATCGAAAGGGTGAGGATGAAGAGCAATCCGGATTGAACGCGCATAAAGACTCCGTAGCGTCGATTGGTGCCGAGTTGTATGCCGGAGTCGGCGGAGAATGTCTAGTATAATGAGCTGACTGTCTAGTAATACTAGACAACTTTTCCTTCCATCGTGCATAACTCTGCTGTGGCACAGGCAAAATCCAACCAAGTAAAAGCCAAGCGGGAGCCGAAGCCGTTATCCCTCGGCGAGATGCTCAAACAGCGTCGTATCGCCGCGGGGTTTCCGAGTCTTGACGCGGCCGTGCGTGCGCTTCGAGGAAAAGATCGCGCGGGCGCGATCTCGAAGGCGATGCTGAATCTGTTGGAGCGCGATGCCGTCGCCTCCGTCCGTCCGGAGATCCTTCGGAAGCTCGCTTCTCTCTATCGCGTTCCTTACGCGGAACTTGCGATGGCGTGGTTCTGTTCCCGGTATGAGCTTTCAGTCGACGATGTGGTCGCGACGCATACATTTATCGAAAGCGTCGACCAAGATTCCGCGTCGCTGCTCAGCGGCAGCGGGGACTACGGACCGATCGAGATCATCTCATTAAGCCGGCTCGAGGAGATTCAGGGAAAGCTGCCGGCCAAATCTCACGTCTGCGTTGCCGCGGTGAAGTTCCTCGACGATGGACCGTATTACCAAATGGTAACGCGGAACCTGCTTCGAGGAGTTTCCTATGCGTATCTGCTTCCGGAAGAGGGATACCCGCGATACCGCGCATTTGTCTCCCGCGTGGAGGCTGAATTTCCACAGCTTCGCGGAAAGCTTGACGGACAGCTCACTCAATTCTTCTCCCGGATGAGTGTGGAGGCCCCATTCAGTTACGCGGTGTTTCAACTCCCGGATAATTCGGTCCAGGGCTACGTTGGATTGTTGCTCAGTGACATCGTGCAGTACTTCCAAGTAGCGGATGCGCAGCTCAGCTATCGATTGCTTGAGGGCTTTGCATGGTCAAAGCAGGTCGCAACTGACGCGCCGCTGCGGCGGCGTCTGTCTGAGCTCGGCGCAGAATTTGTCAGCCGAAGGGGAGGAAGCGCACGAAAGCCGCGATAGGAGCTGATTCCCTTGCTGGCGCGTTCGCGGCGTAAACGGCAGAGGCAATATCCATTGCGTTTTTCACCTGTAAATTGCACTGTCCGCAAACATTTCGGAGGAAAATATGCCGGAAGCTACTTCTAAAGCGGGCAGGAATAAGATCGCCGTCATCGGCGCAGGTCAGATCGGCGGAATAGTCGCGTTGCTCTCCGTGATGCGAGAGCTTGGTGACGTCGTCCTGTTCGATGTGATCGAGGGTATGCCCCAAGGTAAGGCGCTCGATATATCCCACACCGCGCCGGTGGTCGGATCTTCGGTGAAGATCAAAGGGACGAACGACTACGCTGACATCGCGAACGCCGATGTTGTCATCATCGCTGCCGGAAAGGCACGAACACCGGGGATGAGCCGCGACGATCTGTTGAACACGAATGCGGCGATCATGAAGAGCGCCGCAGAGTCAATCAAGAAGTACGCTCCGAAGAGCTTCGTGATCGTTATCTCGAATCCGCTCGATGCGATGGTCACTCTCTGCCAGCGAATCACCGGCTTTAATTCGAAGATGGTCGTGGGCATGGCCGGCGTGCTGGATTCTGCGCGCTACCGCTCATTCCTCGCAGAGGAGATCGGGGTGTCCGCGGCAAGTGTTATAGCGCCGGTCCTCGGCGGTCATGGCGATGAGATGGTTCCGATTCGCTCCGCTACCACCGTGCAGGGAATTCCGGTCACTCAGTTTGTTTCCTCCGAGCGCCTCGATGCGATCGAAAAGCGCGTTCGTGGGGCAGGAGCGGAAGTCGTTGCGCTCTTGAAGACAGGATCGGCCTTCTGCTCACCGGCGATCAGCGCCCTCGAGATGGCGGCAAGCTACCTCTTCGATCAGAAGCGAGTGCTTCCGTGTGCCGCACAGCTGCATGGTGAGTACGGCATCAACGGCCTCTATATCGGGGTTCCGGTGCAGATCGGCTGCGGAGGCGTTGAACGGATCGTCGAGATCCAACTGACTGCGGCGGAAAAAGCGGCTCTGGAAAAGAGCGCGAACGCTGTCCGTGAGCTCACCGAAAAACTTCCACACTAAGCATTCATAAGGATCGATGAATCTTCACGAATATCAGGCGAAGTCGCTGCTCAAGGATTTTGGCATCCCGCTGCTGCGCGGGGAGCTCGCGCATACGCCGTTTGAGGCGCAAAAGGCCGCCACCAATTTGGGCGGCGGGGTTGTCGTCGTCAAGGCGCAGGTGCACGCCGGCGGACGAGGCAAGGCGGGTGGAGTGAAGCTCGCGAAGAATCCGCACGAAGCGCACGCTGTCGCTTCGAAGATCCTTGGAATGAAGCTTGTCACTCCTCAGACCGGAGCCGAAGGGAAGCTCGTTCGTAAGGTTTGGATCGAAGAGGGAGTCCAGATCGCGAAGGAGTTCTACCTGAGCTTGATCGTGGACCGCGCGAAGGGCGGGGTAGCATTCATCGTCAGTGCCGAGGGCGGAGTCGAGATTGAAGAGGTCGCGGCGAAACATCCCGAGAAGGTGCTGACCGTTTCAGTTCAACCCGAGAGCGGACTGCAAGAGTTTCATATCCGTGCGATCGCTTTCTTTCTGAAGATTGAGGCGGACGCGCAAAAGAAACTCGCGAAAGTCGTTCGGAATCTCTACCGGGCATTTCTTGATCTGGATTGCTCGATGCTCGAAATCAATCCGTTGATCCTTACTGCCGCCGGTGATTTCGTCTGTCTCGACTGCAAGATGGCGCTCGATGATAATGCGCTTTTCCGTCAGACCAAGGCGTTTGCCATGCTTGACCTCGACGAGGTGGATTCGCGCGAGATTCGCGCATCCGAGGTCGGAATCAATTATGTCGCTCTCGATGGAAACATCGGCTGCATGGTGAACGGTGCCGGACTCGCGATGGCGACGATGGATATCATCGCTGAAGCCGGCGGAAGCCCGGCGAACTTCCTCGATGTCGGCGGCGGCGCGAGCAAGGAGATGGTGACGGAGGCGTTTAAGCTGATTTTGCAAGATCCCTCGGTAAAAGGAGTGTTCGTCAACATCTTCGGCGGAATTATGCGTTGCGATGTGATTGCCGAAGGGGTCATCGCGGCCGCCAAGGAGTTGAAGATTTCGGTCCCGGTCGTCGTTCGGCTTCAAGGTACGAACGTGGAGTTGGGCAAGAAGCTTCTCGCGGAGTCCGGCTTAAAGCTGACGCCCTGCGATGAGATGGACGAAGCGGCAAGAACTATCGTGAAGCTGGTGTCGTAAGATGGCGATCCTCGTAAACAAGTCGACGCGAGTCGTCACACAAGGAATGACGGGCAAGTCCGGTCTCTTTCACACGAAAGCGTGCAAAGAGTACGGAACACAGATGGTCGCGGGGGTGAGCCCCGGAAAATCAGGTCAGGTGGTCGAAGGTATCCCTGTCTTCAACACTGTGCGTGACGCTGTCCGCGAGACAAAAGCGAATTGCAGCGTGATCTATGTACCCGCGCCGTTTGCCGCGGACGCGATCATTGAGGCGGCCGATGCCGGCGTGCCCTTGATCATCTGCATCACGGAAGGAATTCCGGTGCGGGATATGTTGGCCGTGAAGTCCTATCTCCGGACAACCGCCAGCCGGCTGATCGGACCAAACTGTCCCGGCGTGATCACTCCTGATGAAGCAAAGATCGGAATTATGCCGGGGCATATCCATCTGCGGAAAAGCAAATCCGGACGGGGCACCGCCGGTGTTGTGAGCCGTTCGGGAACGCTTACCTACGAGGCTGTCGGACAGCTAAGCAATGTCGATATCGGTCAGTCCACCTGTGTGGGCATCGGTGGCGATCCGCTGAATGGGACGAACTTCATCGATTGCTTAAAGCTCTTCAATGAGGACCCCGAGACTGAGCTGATCGTCATGATCGGAGAGATCGGCGGTACTGCAGAAGAAGAGGCTGCGGCCTACATCAAGCAGCATGTGAAGAAGCCGGTCGTTGGGTTCATCGCCGGTTCGACGGCACCTCCCGGGCGCCGGATGGGACATGCGGGTGCGATCATCAGCGGCTCTGGAGGCACCGCGGCCGGGAAATTCAAGGCTCTCCAGGACGCCGGGGTTCATATCGTAAAAACACCGGCGGGACTTGGAAAAAAGGCGTCAGAAACGCTACAAGGCCTCGGACGATAGCTCGCTTCTCTCACTCGGTGAGATAAGCGGGTAGAGCAAGCGCTGGAAGCGCTCTGAAACACACGATGAATTCTCACCTGAATTTCTCTATGCGAAATTCAGGTGAGCGACGAGACGAATCAGTTATGAAAGAAAGAACATTATCAATCATCAAGCCGGACGGGGTAAAAGCGAATCTCATCGGGAAAATTCTGACCCGTTTCGAAGGTGCCGGGCTGAAGATCATCGGTGCGAAGATGATGCAGATGTCTCCCGAGCTTGCCGGTGATTTTTACGCCATTCACAAAGAGCGGCCGTTCTTCAAGGATCTGGTGAGCTTCATGACCTCCGGCCCCGTATTCATCTCGGTGCTCGAAGGTGACGGCGCGATTCAGAAGAACCGCGACCTCATGGGTGCGACCGATCCGAAGAAAGCGGCACCGGGAACGATCCGTGCCGACTTCTCCGAGAGCATCGATGCGAACACCGTGCACGGGTCCGATTCCCCGGAAACGGCCGCGCACGAGGTGAAGTTCTTCTTTCCGGAGCTCTAAAGGCTCCAATCGGCTGAAATTACAGGTAATTCTTATTCGTTGCAGTAGTTGGTGCGCTTCGCGACTGCCGGCATCTAAATCGGGTGGGAAAGCTGAATCGAAAGAAACCTCGGAAACCGGCTCAAGGCCTCGCAGGTCAGGTCGAAAAGATCGGTCAGCCCGATGTCCGTGATCCTCGTCCCGAGGATCATATGACGCACTTTTTTTCGAGCTTTAAAGAGGGTCTCCTTCTTCCGGAGATTGATCTGACCACACCTGAGAGCGCACAAGCGGCGCAGCGAATCCTCCAGGAGCGGGTCGAGCTGCTCGAGAAGAAGTCCCGGACGATCAAGGCGCTGAAGAAACTCTCAACAGATTCCGCCCAATAGGCTGCTCGGCTGGCAGCCCAAAAGGGGGCAGGCTTTCCGCCCCTGTGGAAATCCGGCATAATGCCTGGCCGCCATTCTATGTCCCAATCGATCGATATCCTGAACTTTGACCGCGATGAGCTCTCGTCTGAGCTGCAGTCGAGTCTCGGGCTTGAGCCGTATCGCGCCAAACAGATCATCCAGTGGATCTACCGCTATCGGAGCCGGGATTTCTCCACGATGACGAACATTACCCGGCCGGTCAGAGAGCAGCTCGCAGAGCGCTTTCGAATCTATCGGCCCGAGATCAGCGAAGTGCTCCTCTCGAAGGACGGCACGAGGAAATATCTGATGCGTCTCGAAGACGGGTCGCTCGTCGAGACTGTGCTCATCCGGCAACCGGCTCGCTATACACTCTGTGTTTCTTCGCAGGTCGGCTGCGCCATCGGCTGTAAGTTCTGCCGCACCGGATTGATGGGCCTGACGCGGCATTTGAAGACCTCCGAAATTATCGGCCAGATTCTTCGTGTTCAAGATCACATCGAAGAGCTGCAGAAGAATCCACCCGAAGGACAGCCCATTCCGGATCAGTTCACGAACATCGTGTTCATGGGAATGGGCGAGCCTCTGCACAACTTCGAGAATGTGACCCGCGTTGCTCGCCTGCTGAATGACGAGCTTGGGTCAAACTTCGCGCGCCGGAAGGTGACGATCTCGACCTCTGGCCTCGTGCCGCGAATTAAGGAGCTCGGCGAGCTCGATCTGCCCGTCGCTCTTGCGATCTCACTCAATGCAACGACGAACGAAGTTCGCGACAATCTCATCCCGATCAACAAGCGATATCCGCTGGAGGTTCTCCTCCAGACACTCCGCGAATTCCCGTTAAAGCGCCGCATGCGTGTCACGTTCGAATACGTGATGCTCTCGGGCGTGAATGACACGCTCGAGGATCTGAAGCGCCTGCCGGGCCTCATTCGTGGAATTCCGGCGAAAGTGAATCTCATCCCTTACAACGACAACACCGGCCTGGGATTCAAATCCCCGACTGAATCGTGGATCTCGAAGTGGCAGATGGCGCTCCTCGATCAGGGCATTAACGCCACCGTCCGCTGGTCGAAGGGCCAAGACATCTCCGCCGCATGCGGTCAGCTGGCGACGGAGAGCAGCCGGAAAGCGGCCAAGGAAGCGCTGCAGGTCATCCAGTAGCCTTTCTTCGCGGGAAGCTTTTTTTCGCTCATCTATCAGCACAGAGCCGGCATAAGTGTGAGGTCAGATAGGTTTTCCAGGAGGAACCATGGCCACTACACAGCAGGTAAACGACCAGCAAACGGCGAAGGAAGCCGAACGTCCCAAATCTACTATCAAGCCGCCCGACTACCCGGGTAAAAGCGACAAGTCCAAAGAAGCTCCGAAGACGCCCCAGCGCGACATCGACAACTAGCGCTGCACGCGGGAGCCTCGCGCTCCCTTCCGACACGAACGCAAATAATCATATCGCGTTTAATTAATTCGCGTGTTTTTACGACGGCGTTCGCGCTGTGGACAGCGAGCTAACACCGAGTCGCACAAAGAAAATTAATTATACGCGATATGATTATTTGTCCGGAGTGGAGGAGAGGGTGCAGGCGCACTCCGCGACGGACTTCGGTGAGGATTTGGCTCCGAGATTGTAGTTCTCGGTTATGCGGCTGACTTCGGAGGCGAACTTCAGCAGCGCTCGCGAGGCCTGTTCTGCATCTGCTCCCGGACTAACTATCTTCGGAAACTCTTCGGTGGCGAAGCGCTGAATCATTGGGTTTAGCTCTGACTCGGCTTTCACCGCTGCGCGGATGATTGCCCGATCGGAGGATTTCGCTGCTTCGTCGAGTTGGACGGTGATCTTCGCGAGCCGCTCGAATGCATCATACATTGCGAACATCGTCTTCGAGCCCGCTTCGAAGTCTTGGCGCACGCTCGTTTTGAGCATTGGCACCAGCGGCTGGGCGTCCTGGCCCGTGTTCTCCGCTATCAGCTTTGCTGTTTTTTCGATCCACTGATCGACCGCTTGCAGTGTTACCGGCCCGGACCGATGTGAGTCGTTGTGGAGAATCTCCTTTTTCCCGGAGCCGGTGCCGTCCTTACTCGCGAGATATTCGCAACTGACTGTGACTGCCATGAGAATTCCTTACCGGCCAATGCAGCTAATTATGGTGCGAGCCCGCAGCTGTTATGCGGTGGAGCCGGAGGCTGCGGCATCTGCCGATTGGCGCCGGGCCGCACAGTCTGAAAAAGAGGCAGGCGGGAACGCGCTGAGCCCGTTCAAAAACGAGGTTTTGCTCGACCGTTCGAGAGGTTACCCTGTATACCGTTGGCCCCTGCTGTCTGAGGCAAAGAATGAGGCGGATTCAAGCAAATATCTCCTGGCTGTGGTCAGTGCTCGTGAGCGCTGCTTACCGCTTTTATTGGGATGACTGCTTCTCGCGCGCGTCGTCGCTCGCCTACGCGACGCTCTTCGCCCTCGTGCCGGTCTCAGCCTTGAGCTTCTCGATGTTTGCGGTCTTTGGCCTGAGCGCAGAGGATCTTTCCAAAACGCTGCGAACCATTCTGGAGCAGGTACTTCCACCGATGCAGAACTCGCAGCTGCGCCAACTTCAGGAGCAGGTTCTCGTCGCGCTGGAGGAGTTCAGCTTGAACGTCCGCGCCCTGAATACCCTCAGCATCGGTGTGTTGGTATTTACTGCTGTTGCGCTCCTGAACACGATCGAGAGCGCCCTAAACGTCATTTGGCGCGTATCATCGAATCTGGGAATGCTGACCAAGGTGACGAGCTTCTGGGCGGTGATCACTCTCGGCCCGCTTTTCGTCGCGATCTCAATTTACTGGACGACCAAGGTGAAGCTCCTTGGCGTCGGTGAGGAGCCGGGGATCTTGACGACTCTCACCGCGGCGTACGTCGTGCCTGTGACAATTACCTGGGTCGGTCTTGCGCTGCTTTACTACAAGCTACCGGCCGCGAAGGTTCAGATTCGTGACGCGCTGCTCGGAGCATTCATCTCCGCAGTCCTCTTCGAATGCGTGAAGAGCGCATTCGCTCACTATATCGGCATTTCCACGACCTACAGCACGGTCTACGGCGTGCTCGCTTCATTCCCTCTGTTTCTGTTCTGGCTCTATGTCGCCTGGGTCGTCGTGCTGTTCGGAGCCGAGGTCAGCTATCAGTCCGGAGCAATCCACATCATGCGCGGCATCCGGCGCTATGCCACCGATCTGGGAGAGACCGGCGCACTGCTCGGCCTGCGCATTCTGCTCGCCATCGGCAGGAATTTCCGCGATGGAAAGACCCCGCCGACAGAAAGCGAGATCGCGATCGATTCGGGCTCCGATCCCGTGCTTGTGCGGACCTGCCTGAACATTCTTGCGGAAGCCGATCTCATTACGCGCCCGGACGAACAGAGTCATACCCGTTCGCTCCTCATTCAGCCGGACAAGGTCACGCTCGGAAAGGTCTTTGAGATCTTTCGCTCGAAGCAGGCGGAGGAAACACCGGTGCCGGAGCGCGCCGGGGATCTGCTGCGAAATCTGACCCGCGTGGCGCGTCAAAAGCCGCCAACTTCTGGAATTTCGGAGTGGAGCCTGCAGGATCTGCTTGAGGTCGGATGAGTATCCGGGCGGTGTACCTTCTGATAGCGCTCCTGGCGTTATTGCCTGGAGAGAGCCGCTCGCAGAGTTCTGTCGGGTCGGGTTCGCTCGATCCGATCGAGGGCAAGTACTTCATCCTCTCCGTCGCTTTTGAGCTCGACGCATTTCTTAAGTCTCCGGACCGGGTCCCCATCGTCTCCAAAATCATCAATTCAGGGAGGACCTCCGTCGGCTACGCGCTTTCGGTAAAAGCTTTTCCAACATCAGTGCGTCCGCAACTCTTCTGGTCGGCGTCCGGATCCGAAGGCGGGGTGTTTACGTTCGGCGATTATCCGTTCCGGCCAAAGAAGCGCTACGTCCTAACATTGATTTCCCGGCCCCGGGAATTCGCTGCGCTCTATATTCAAGAGCGGGCGAAGTCAGCTGGGGCGGCGAAGGGCGCGGGTGTGCTCGGCGGTGCGGAGAGCGAAGTCGTCTTCCTTGGCGGGCACGATCTGACGAACGTTCCGACCCCCCGAACCAATGCAGTATTCAATTACAAGGCGCCTGACGATGCCGAAGACCCGCCGGCTCAGACGCCTGGCCAGCCACCGCAGCGACGGCAGGTCACTGCCAGCGTCGTCGGTGTCCTGGTCGCCGAGCCCGAGAAATTTCCTGATGCGCGGGACAAGCTCATTGCGAAGCTCAAGGGCGCACCTGAACGGCTCTCCGAGCAGCTTTCAAAGCAGGAGATCGCTCTCTGGGAACTCGCTGCCCTGCCGGAGCAGCTGCCATGAACCAGGTCCTTTTGTTCATGCTCCGTCTCGGCGCGCTGTTCTTTATCGCCTCGACAACGGCCTTCAGTCTGCATACGCCGACTCCCCTGGGCCTCATGTTTCTCTATCTCGTTGCCGGACTTTTTCTGGTAGCCGGACTGGCGGCAGGGCTCAATGCGACGGGCTTGCTTGGATTCGCCGTGATGCTCGCTCCGACGCTCGGCCGGGGTGCCGTGCATTTTTGTGCTGCATCCTTTCTCCTCGGACACACGATCGGCAGTCTCTTTGACGACAATCGTCAACGAGAAGAAGAGAACGCATCGAAGGAGATCCTCTCTCTCGCGCTCGTCTGCTGCCTTGCTGCTTTCATATTTCCGGCGATTATTCCATTTACGCTCGATATCGATCCTCAGATTCTCGGAGACATCTTCCGGAGTGGAGGTCTCGGCGGGTTTTATGCGTTCTGGTCAACAACGCCTCTGACCGCTGCCCGCGCGATGACCACGTTGAACGGTTACCTGCTGATCTTTTGCTTTGTCAGCTCAGTCGCTGAAACCCACGACATCGCCGGCGCTCTGAGCCGGTTCTTTCGGGGGACGGTATGGGGCCTGGTCTGCTCTGCGGGCTTCGTCCTCGCGCAGATGAAAGATGGACCACCCGTCTTTCAGACGACCTTTAGTGAGTATTGGCGAATGCTGCGGCAATATCCCGGCGCGTCAACTGATCCGAATGCGTTGGGCATCAGCTGCGCTCTGCTCCTTCCGACGCTTCTGTTGTTGTATCGAGAGCGGAAGATCTTCCGGGCTTTTGTCGGCCTCCTCCTGCTCTTTCTGGGGCTCTACTCCGGTTCAAGGACATTCTTCCTCAGTCTCCTGCTCTGCGGAGTTATCTTCCTCTACCGCGTAATTCGGCGTTTCAAGAGCACGCCGCTTAACGCCGCTTTCGGGGTCGGCGTGGGCGGGATGATGCTCTCGCTTGTCTTGCTGGGCCACCCCGGCGTGAACGACAGTCTGCAGAAAGCGCTTCCCATGACAGGGTCGGTGCGCGTGCTGAAATCGCTCAACTGGAACGAGCGGGGCAGCATGTTCGCGAGCCGTGTCATCTTCAGTCGAGTCGCCGTTCGGGCGTGGAAGGAGAGTCCGATCATCGGGCTCGGCCTTGAACGGTTCTACGAGCGGCAGCAAGCGGCGATGGAGAGCCTTGGAATTGATCTCGGCGGCTGGCTCGATAACGCGAATAATTTCTACCTGCAGCTGCTCTCTGAGTGTGGACTGTTTGGATTGTCCCTCTTCCTGCTGGCGCTGAGCTTGATCGGCATTATTGTATCGAGCCCACACCTGCAGGACGATCCGGAGGATCCCGGCGGGAAGCACATAGAGCTCGCAGGATCGCGCACGCTTCAATCTATCGGCTTCCAACGGGTCTATCCGCCTGAACGAATGCAGGCCGGCGCGCGAGCCGGCCTCCTCGTCTTCGCAATCATCCTCCTGACCGGCCCGCATCTGCTGAACCCGGAAGTGCAGATGATTTTCTCGGCGACACTCGCCGCGGCGTGTCTACGCCCGGTGCTGGTCCGGAAGACGATCCTCGGGCAGCTGAGGATAGGAACGCTCGGCGCCCTCTTTGCATTCTCATTCGGCTTTATCGTGCTCGCGGGAATGCAGTTCTCTCCGAAAAAGAGCCGCGGCTTCTATCCGCCGGAGTCCACGACTGCGCCGCTCGTGCGGTGGTCCGGAAGCCACGCGAAGATTGTGCTCTGCCAAAATACGGCGGATACCGTGCAGTTCCGGTTCCGCTCGCTCAAGCCGGGCTTGGAGAAGAATCCGGTGCGGGTGAAGCTGCACGAAGGGGAAGTGGACCACCTCGGCGACACGACCCAATATTTCGAGCTAACGAACAACGAATGGACTCCGGTTATCGTGCCACTGCGTCCGGATGCAGCGGGACAGTTTCCGCGAGCGGTTGTATCGTTCACGGTGAGCCCTCTCTGGAGTCCGCTCGCCGGTAAGACCGGGGACGATCCACGGTGGCTTGGCGTTTTGGTTGAGCTTCCAGAAAAAAGTTGCTGAGAGAATCGCCGCGATGATCGAATGCATCCCGAACATCAGTGAGGGGAAGGATCTAACGGTGATCCAGCGCATCCGATCCGCGATCGAAGAAATCAGCGGTGTCCACTTCCTGCACCATGATGTCAGCCCCGACGCACATCGCTCCGTGCTGACCTTTGCCGGCGATCCCGAGCCGCTCGCCGAAGCGGTTCTTAAAATGTATGAGCTCGCGCTCGAGCTTATCGATATGCGCAAGCATGCCGGAGTCCACCCGCGCATCGGTGCGGTCGACGTCTGTCCCTTCGTCCCCCTAACCGGCCGAAGTGCGGAGGAAGCTCAGGCCCTTGCGAAACAACTTGGAGCGGAGATCTCAAAACGATTTTCAATTCCGGTCTTTCTCTATGAGCAAAGTGCTGCCGCCGATTACAGGCGGAGGCTCTACGATATCCGGCGCGGGCAGTTCGAGGGACTCGCAGAGAAATTTAAGGACCCACTCTGGGGGCCGGATTTCGGGCCCGCGCATGCTCACGAAACCTTCGGTGCTACTGTGCTCGGTGCCCGTGACTTCCTGGTCGCGTTCAACGTGAGCCTGAAAACGGAGGATGTAACAATCGCGCGAACGATAGCCGCGGCCCTTCGCTCAAAGCGGCACAGCACTGATCCGGTCGAGGCGGCCAAGTGGAGTGCGCTCCGTGCGATCGGTTGGCATATGCGCAGTTACCAGTGCGTCCAGGTATCGACGAACATTGTCGATACTCAGTTGCTCGGGCCGCTCGAGGTCTTTCAAATGATTCAGCAGATGGCCGCAGAGCAAGGTGTCGAGGTTCTCGGTTCTGAGATGATTGGCCTCATTCCCGAGAAGGTGCTCGTTCGGAGTGCCGGAAAAGACCCCGCTACGATCGTGGCAAACCTGGGCTTGGAAGCTCACCGTCCGTTCGATCTCGATGAGCGAGTTCTCGAATACGCGATTCGAAAAAAGCTCGGCCGGCAGCGAAGCTAACGGAGCAACTCCCCGGTCCGCGGAACAGCCCGGCGCTTCTTTATAGGTAAACGACTGTGACACCGGCGTTCCCCAGCTCCGGGCGGACGCTCTTTACGTGGCGCATGCTTTTTAGCAGCTCGTGCACAGCCTCTTTAACTCGTCCAGTTCCGAACCCATGGATGATGCGAAGCTGGTCAATATCGTCCCGCAGGCAGCCGTCCAGCGCGTCTAGAACCCGGTTTTTCGACTCTTCCACACTACAACCGTGCAGATCGATCGTCCGCTGACCGGGGGAGGCCGGTTCTGAGCGGCGTTTCGAACCGGCATTTTGCTGTTTGCGGCGGGCCACAGGCGTAGGATAACTGAAGCAATCAGAGCAGGCTATGGCAGAGAGAGTCGCAATCGTCGGCGGAGTACGCACCCCATTCGTAAAGGCTGGCGGTCCCTTTTCCGGTTACACCCATCAGGAGCTCGGGACCCATGTCCTGAAGGCTGTCATCGATCGGTTTCAGCTTCGTGCCGACACGATCGACGAGTTCATTTTCGGGACCGTGCTCCTCGATCCGCGTACCCCGAACTGGGCGCGAGAGATTCTCTTCGCGGCCGGGCTTCCGAAATCGATCAATGCCCATTCCGTCTCGAACAATTGCATCTCCGGCCTTGTAGCGATGTGGGCTGCGGCCAATGACATCGCTGTCGGCCGGGCACATACAGCGCTCGCCGGGGGAACAGAGTCGATGTCGAACCCCTCGCTGCTTTTCTCGAAACGCGCTTCGAAAGTGTTTCTCGAGAGTTTCCGTGCGAAGTCGACTTCTGACCGTCTGAAGCTCTTCCTGAAGCTCCGCCCGAAGGATTTCATGCCGGCCCCTCCGGCGCCGACTGAGCCGTCGACCGGTTTGACGATGGGGCAGCATGTCGAGATCACGACAAAGGAGCTTGCCATTCCGCGAAGCCCGCAAGATGAGCTCGCGCTAAGAAGCCATCAGAACGCCGCGAAGGCGCAAGCCGAGGGGAAGTTCAATTCCGAGATCGTGCCGCTGAACGGGGTAGATCGCGATACAATCGTTCGCGCGGATACATCCATCGAGAAGCTTGCAAAGCTTCCGGCCGTCTTCGACAGAACGGGGAAGGGGACGCTTTCGGCAGGCAATTCGAGCCCGCTCACCGACGGCGCCTCGGTGATCCTGCTGATGTCCGAGTCCCGCGCGAAGGCCGAGTCACGTGAAATCATCGGCTATCTGCGCGATGTCGAGTTCGCAGCGATCGACCCGGCTCGTGGACTGCTCATGGCGCCAGCAGTCGCTGTGCCGCGTCTCCTTCAGCGCAATAAGCTGACGATGAAGGATTTCGATCGGCTAGAGATTCACGAAGCATTCGCCGCACAAGTTCTCGCGAACGTTCACGCCTGGGAGAAGGGGATGTTCGAGGCGCCGACCGGCGCGGTCGACTGGACAAAGGTTAACGTGCTCGGCGGATCCATCGCTCTCGGGCATCCATTTGCCGCGACAGCAGGGCGGATCGTCCTGAGTCTTGTCAATGAGCTCCGGCGTGAGAATCTTCAACGGGGGCTCGTAAGCATCTGTGCTGCGGGTGCGATGGCCGGTGCTGCTATTATCGAGCGCCGGTGATTCGTGCGTATCCTTCCGATCACTAGCGCGGAAGATCTCGAAAAAATCCTCCCGCTCATTCGCGGATACCAGGCGTTTTATAACGGCGAGTCCGACGACGATCGGAACCGCGCTCATTTTCTGCAGCTGCTCGAAAGTTCCGAAGGCGGGATGCAGCTCGTCGCGTGGAGTGCTGCCGAAGAGCCGCTCGGATTCGCAACGCTGTATTTCCCGTTTTCAACAGTACGAGCCGATCGCTTCTGCTTGATGAATGATCTCTTCGTCATCCCGTCGGCACGGCGATTAGGGGTCGGAAAAGCGCTGATTGAGAGCTGCATCCGCTTCGCAGGAGATCTCGGATTTCCCACTATCGAATGGCAGACCCAGGCCGAGAACAAGGCTGCCCAGCTGCTCTACGAGAAGATCCCCGGTGCCGTGAGCGCCGAATGGCGGACATACTCGGTCGTGTGCGCTCGGAACTGAGTGGATCCATTGTCTGGGACCGCGGGCGGCCTCGCCCGCTTCCAAGTGATCGTCTCAGCACAATGTTCGATCTCCATTCGCGTGCGAGAGCCGGCAAGCGGGCGAGGCCCCTTCGACAAGCTCAGTGCAGGCAGCCCGCGGTCCCAGTAACGTGGATTTTTCATTCGCTGCAGTCGGCCGTGCTTCTCCCTAATTCAGGATGCCGGTCCGGAGTTTCTTTGCCTCTTCTGCGAGCTTGCCCTCGAGCTGCACCGGCACGGCTTTCGCCCAAAGCTCGTCGAGCTTGTAGTAGTGCCGTGAGGGCTCATAGAAAATGTGTACGACGATGTTTCCGTAATCGAGAATGATCCACTCGGCATTCTCATATCCCGCGAAGTGCAGAACTCGCTCGCCCATCGATGAAAGGTGCTCACGAATCTTATCCGCGATCCCCTGCGCATGACGCTGCGACGTGCCGCTAGCGATGACGAAGTAATCGCCGACACTGGTGTGCGGCGAGATGAAGAGCGCAAGCGGGTCGAGCGCTCGTTGCTCCACGGCTATCTTTAAGGCCTCAAGCGCGAGGGCTTTCGATTGCTCTGGTGTTGGAATCTTTTCGAGGAGGGAGAGAGGAGAGGGGGCGGCTTCTTCAGTGCGTAATCGCTGGAGTGATTTTGCCATTCAGTTCGGTCTATTCCTCGTAAACGGGAGCGAAATGCTCACTGTCTCTTCTCTGTTATTGTATATCGTCACGAACCTGTGGACAATCAATCCAATTTCCGGCCGAGCCCGGCGAGGGCCTCTTTTACGGCAGCTGCGCCTGCTCCCGTCACTCCTGAAGCGAGCACGGCTCCTAGGCCCAACCCTTGAAAATATTGGAAAACTTCGGCCGAGTTCTCCGCATACAGCCCCAAATCGGCCTTCGTTAGAATGATCGTGCGGGGGAGGGCTTTTAGCTCGTTGGAGAACGCCCCGAGCTCGGTTTCAAGGGCCTCATATTGGAATTTTGCCCGTTCGAGGAAGGTCTGGGATTCCTCACCGCGAAAGAGATCGATGACAAAAGCAATCCCGCGAGTGCGCTCGATGTGCTTCAGAAACTGGATGCCGAGTCCCTTGCCGAGGTGCGCATCCGGAATTAATCCCGGGATATCTGCGACGACGTAACGGTAGGGGGAATCTCCTTCGCCGACAGTGACCACGCCGAGATTCGGCTGAAGAGTGGTGAACTCGTAATCTGCTATTTTTGGCTTTGCTTCCGAGATGCAGGCGATCAGGGTGGACTTGCCCACGTTCGGAAATCCGACGAGCCCGACGTCCGCGACGGACTTTAGTACCAATCTAAAGGTGAACTCTTCCCCCGGTTGTCCGGGTTGGGCGTAGTCGGGAGATTGGTTGGTCGAAGTCGCGAAGAAGGTATTTCCCTTTCCGCCCTTTCCGCCGCGCGCAGCGACCCAGCGCGCGCCCGCGACGGAGAGATCTGCCACCAGCTGTTCTTCGTAGAAGATCTGAGTGCCGACCGGGACGCGGCAGATGAAATCCCGTCCGTCCCTTCCATTCTTACCGTTCTCACCGCCGGGAACACCGTGTTCCGCGCGCATGTGCGGCGAATACGCCAGGTCGAGCAGGGTGCTCAAACCGGTGTCTGTAGTGAATATGATTGCGCCGCCCGAACCGCCATCTCCGCCGTCCGGACCGCCGCGAGGCGCGAATTTTTCGCGCCGCCAATGGATCGCCCCGTCGCCGCCATTGCCGCCCGCAGTATGAATTGTGACTTCGTCAATGAAGCGCATAGTCGAATGCCTTGACGCTGCTTATGCGCCTCGTTCTAAAGTGCCTCGTAACGAAAGGCAGAACCTAAGCTGCCGCTTCGGTAGCAGCGACCGGCTCGATCGATACCACGCGCCGATCCCCACGTGTCTTCTTGAAGGTGACCTTGCCGTCCTTCAAGGCGAACAGCGTGAAATCACGGCCGCAGCCGACATTTTCGCCGGGGTGGAAGAGTGTGCCGACTTGGCGCACGATGATGTTGCCCGCTTGAACGAACTCACCGCCGAAGCGCTTTACGCCCCGCCGTTTTCCTTTTGAGTCACGGCCGTTTCTGGATGAGCCGCCTGCTTTCTTGTGTGCCATGAGAGATTCTTCCTAGGAGACAACTTCCATCACCTGAACACGGGTGAGGGATTGACGGTGGCCTTTACGGAGCTGCTTTCCTTGCCGTCGGATCTTCTTAAAGACCCGGAGCTTCGGTCCACGATGCTGTTCGAGAATTTTTGCTACGACCTTTGCGCCGCTGACGAGCGGGCTGCCGACGGTAGCCTTGTCGGTGTCGCCGACGAGGAGAACATCGCCAAAGGTGATGCTGTCACCAACTTCACCTTCGAGCTTTTCGACGTCGACGCGCATGCCGGCCTCGACCCGATACTGTTTACCGCCTGTCCGGATAACCGCGTACATGTTTGCGCCTCAAGAAAAATCACGACTTCATCTCTCCGCGGCCAAAGGGCTCTCTGGGCGGGAGAAAAAGAGCGGGCAGTAAAACCATAACCGGCGGAAGAACGCAAATTCCGGCAACGGTTTTCCACCGCAGTTCTGTAACGACCCTGAGGGTTTACAGCTTCCGGGGTGCAGGTGTCGAATTACCCCGGCGGCACCGGGGGCAGACAGGGGGGAGGGAGCGGACGAGCCCCGTAAGTACTTGAACTAACGGCCTCTGCAATTTTGTTGGGGCGATACCTGTTCGGATGTGGGGCCATTGTAAAAGAGGTAGCTTCCTAGCTGAGACTCCGGCGCGGTCCGGGCCAATAACAGTCCCATAGTCTTTGAATCATTTTAAGCGTCGCTATGAACGAGTTCTTTGCCGGATATCGCCCCAGTTTGATGATTGGCTGGTGGAAGCTGTGGAAGACCCTTCCGGTAACGGATTGGATTCGCGGCGCGGAGCTTTTCCGCAGCGGCGAGTTCAAGCGGGCACTGTTCTACTACGAGCGCGGCCTTAACCGGCATTCGAACCACGCAGCGGCTTATTGCGCGCGGCTCGATTTCGCCTACTGCCTCTACCAAGAGAACGAAATCAACAAGTCGGTCACCGAGCTTGAGAAGCTGGTTTCCGCCGGTGCACAGCTGAAAGATGCATATCTGCTTCTTGCAAAGCTCCAGCTGATTCTCGGCCGGAACAAGGACGCGGTCTCGACGATGAAGCGTTGCCTCACGTTCCTTCCGGACGATGTTCAAGCGGCACTCTGTTACGCGCATGTCATGTTCGAATCCGAGACGAATGGCGCGACGATGAAGCTCGTGAAGGATTTCGTTGGAAGCTTCCGCGAGCGGCTGAGCCTCGATGACCCGATGCACGTTGCGGTTGATGCCGCTCTCGCTACCTACGAATGTTACTTCGGAGATGAAGAAGTCGGAGAGCGGCTGCTCGCCCGTGCTCTTGCTTCGGGAGTTGCACCGTTTGAAGCTATCATGCTCCGCGGTGAGCGCTGGCTGGAACAGGGCCGTGTGACGCAGGCGCGTGAACAGCTTGAGCGTGCGGCGAAGTGCTGCCCGGCAGATCCCCGTCCGTATATGCGTCTCGCTGAGAGCTATCTCCTCGAAGGAGAGCTTCTCGAGCCCGAGTATGCGGTTCAGCTTTCAACGGTCGCATGCAAGCGCTCGAACTGGCAGCACCGTGAGTGCCTTGAAGTTCTTCGCGCTGCATATATCCACATCGAAGACCGCGACATGGTCGAGCTGATTGAAGATCGCCTCCGTGCACTCGCACCGGAAGCGCATCTCCAACGCATCGAAGAGGCCGATGCAAAGCGCATCGTTCCGAAGCATCAGCTGATGTAGTTGGTCGGGTTGGTCAGGGACGGAAACGACTCGAAGAGATCGTTTGCTGGTAATTCTACCGGAGGGGTCGATTGCTCGAACACCCTCCGGCAGCCCAAAGCATTTAACCTCATACTGAAGTGGCGCGCGCAGATTCGGGTGGCGAGCCCTATGCTGCGCAATGTGGAAAGGACTAAGCGGTGGCCGTCACCTCCAGTTCGCCGATCACGAGTTCTCCGAAGACGTCTTTGCGGTTGAAGAGCGACTCCTGGAGGCTATTGGCCTCGAAGTATTGGCGGATCAGATCTCCCACAGTCGTCGTAATCTCCTGCGAGGCTATCACCACGATTTGGGTCGTCTTGATCCGGTTTTCCCTGGCCCAGTCAAACAGCCTGTCGAGGATCATCATCCTCTTCAGCGCCTGGCCCAGGTACTGGAAGAAATTACGACGGGCCTCTTTGCAGCCGCTCGGGAGCTTCAGCAGCCAATCGCATCCAGCAAGTGTTACTTCGAGGACCGCGCGATCGTCATGGCGGTCCAGCGATACCGATATCGGTTCGGGTTGATCCATCTTTCTTTTTTTTCTCCTTCGTTGTGAGCTACTTCGTTAAACGAAAAACTGATGGCTGTGCAGGCCAGGTTCTTCGCCGAAGTCTTGAGCGCATCGCAATACGCTCGAGACTTCGAGATGAACTTGGTAAGCGGCCGAACCTAAATCGAGTCGTTTCTCGTGGCAGCGCCGCCGCTACGAGAAACGTCATTCCCTGACTCTGGCAAAGGTAGAAAAGAGCGAAGACCGGCAGCCCGGCCCTAGTGAACTTATACTGCGCAACGGTCGAAGCGTTCTCAGAACGGTCAATGATTCCGAGTATATGCTTCAAGATCGAGGTATTGAGTGGCAGCCGCAGCTTCGGCAGGCAAGAACCAGAGCGTGGAGTACTTATTCGGTCGGCGTAGTTAAGCGCTGCCCTTGATCGCGGCGAAACATGCTCGCGCGATAGTCGGTGCTACGGCTGAAGGTTCGTCTCCTACATAACCGTCGAGCCAGTCGCGGATATAGGAGATCGGCATTCCGAAAATCATCGTCCAGAGGATTTGAGCGCGATGCTTCGGAATCTCGCCGCTGCGAATCGCATTCTTCACGGCTTGCGTGAGCTTCCGTCCGAGCTCGTCGTATCCGACGAAGGTCGGCAGCGCGACTTTCTTCGAGAGAAACTCAGTGTGTCTTGCGAGCCACAGATAGCGGGAGAGCAGGCGATGGGTCTCTGCGAAGCCGAGGAACGTCTGAATCAGCTCTTTGATATTGTGCTCGAGCGGCTTCGTCGGATCGATCGCCGGGCTGATTGCGTCGCGGAACTGCTTGATTCCGTCTTGATAGAGCTGATGCGCAATCTCTTCCTTGTTCAGGAAGTGGTGATAGATGGAGCCGACACTGCAGCGCGAGCGCTTGGAGATATCGGGCACGTTGGTGTTGAAGTAGCCTTGCTCAACGAACAACTCTAGAGCAGCGCGGAGAATACGCTCTCGGGGGCCCGGGCCTCTTTCGTCTCGGACAACTTCCACCGCGCTAAAGCCTTATCCTTCGTCATCCATGTCGTCTGCACCGCCCCCCGGATCTCGACCACCATTGAGATCCCGGCGCAGTAACTGACTCGGCTTGAACTTTACCACTCTTCGAGCAGCCAGCGTGATGCGCTGACCCGTCTGCGGATTTCGTCCTGGACGAGCATGCTTGCCCTTGACCTCGAAAACGCCGAAGCCGGAGAGCATGACCTTCTCATCACGGGAAAGCCCGTCTTTGATGAGCTCGATCCACTCTTCGATCACCTGCGTCGCTTTCTGCTTGTCGATCGGCAAGTTATCGTAGAGGCAGTCGACGAGGTCAGCCTTCGTCAAACACCCTTTGTTCAATTCTTTTACTGTCATAGAACGCTCGGCGAATTAGCCTTACATCAAAAAATCTTTACAGTCTCAAGGATTTAACAGATTCACCCAACCCAGCCCGAAAACGTCCAACTTCCTCGGCGAAAATGCTGTCCGAGATTTCAGGCTAGGCTCGCCTATTCGCACGTTACGTGTGAATAGGCGGCTCAGGCCCTTTTATGATGGTAGTCAACGAAAAGAGGTAGCTGAATTTTTTCAGTTACTTGCTGAGTTTTCCCGCATCGGTGTCGGAAATGTCCTTCAGACGGTACCTAGACCTCATCGCCTTCGAACACTCGGTGTTCGCCCTGCCTTTTACCTTCGCGGGATTCGTTTTTGCTTATAGATCCGGACCGTTAACTAATCGAGTGGCCCCGGCTTGGGAGCTTGCTCTTCTGATAGCGGTCTGTGCCATAAGCGCCAGGACGGCCGCCATGGCGTTCAACCGCCTGGTAGATCTGCGCTTCGATCGACTAAATAAACGTACAGAGCAGCGGGAATTGGTGACCGGAAAGGTGCGTCCCGGAGCCGCATGGGCGATGGTTTTCGCTTCTGCCGTCATCTTTTTCATCG
>CAYOAK010000006.1:0-25108 GCA_964401925.1 uncultured Bdellovibrionales bacterium
GTAGCAGCTCTTCGGATCGCTCGACACTCGCCCAGAATTGGGTCAGATACGGGAGGTTATCCGGAATGTTGTATGAACTGTCGTAATTTCTCTCTCTCCGTGCCGCTTCCGCTTTGGCACGATTTTCGCCCCGAAATCGGGCGTTTTCGGCGGAAAAAGAGCTTGAACAATCCCCTGAGCGGGACCACAGTGAAGCGAATGATCTCTTCTCTGACCGGCATTGGGCGAGCTGCGGTTCTAAGGGCCGTGATGCTCGCCGTTTCGGCTCTGGTCCCATCGATCGCGGTCGCCGCGCCCCCCATCATTACGATCGGAACAGCAAGCGGCGCGCCTGGATCCCCGGTCGATCTGCCGGTGATGCTCACAACCGGCGATACGAATCTCAGTGCCACCCAATTCGATTTTTCCTATTCGAGTCCGAATCTCGTTCTGAATTCCGTAACGATCGGAACCGCCGGCTCCGCCGCGGGAAAAGATGTTGCGACTACCGCAATCGCGGGCGGCCACCGGGTGATCATTATCGGATTTAATACGACTGCGATCGGTGCGGGCGAGCTAGTCGTTCTGCATCTGCAGATTAGTCCGAGTGCGGCCCCCGGAAGTTATCCTGTGAACATCCTGCCGGGCACTGTCTTCTCCTCCGATCCGGGCGGAAATAATGCGCCGACGAACTTTGCAAGCGGTTCCATGACTGTCACGTCAACTGATACCGCCCCTCCCGTTCGTTCGAACGGATCGCCGACTGCGACACTTCCTGCGGGGACCGTGTCGACGACGATCAGTCTCGATACCAATGAAAATGCGACCTGTAAGTACGCCACGTCACAAGGGGTGCCCTTTGCTGTGATGTCACTGACGATGGCGGGTTCGGGAACGACAACGCATTCGGCAGTCGTCGGCTCGGCCGGTTCACCCCTACAATCCTCGAATCGTTACTATGTCCGATGCTCGGATTCCGTGCCGAACGTGAACACCACTGATTTTGAGATCGTCGTAAACGTCGGTTCGGCTCCGCCGCCGCAGGATCTGACACCACCCGTTCGCTCCGCCGGAAGTCCGGTCGGGACTTTGCCCGCGGGGACGACCCAAGCGACACTCAGTCTCTCTACGAACGAGAGCGCGTCCTGCAAATTTGCTACGAGCTCCGGCGTCTCATTCAATTCAATGGTTGGAACGTTCACTGCCTCAGGCGGCGGACTTTCTCACAGCGCTTTTGTTACGGGTCTTACAAATGGCTCGACAAATTCGTACTTCGTACGCTGCCGGGATGGAGTCGGAAATGACAACGGAAATGACTTCATCATCTCGTTTTCCGTGGCTGTTCCGGTACCGCCGCAGGATCTGACGCCGCCGGTTCGAACGAATGGGAATGCGAGCGGCGCGCTGCCGCCGGATGTTGTGGAGACGACGATTGCCGTGATCACGAATGAAGCAGCTGTGTGCCGCTTCGGGGGGACCGCCGATGAAGCGTTTGGCTCAATGCCCGGTGCGATGGGAAGCACCGATGGGTTGAATCATAGCGCTACGATCACCGGTCTTGAGAACGGCACGACCAACATCCGTTACGTCCGTTGTCAGGACCTCAATTCGAATGCGAACCCGGATGATTTCACGATCTCCTTCACTGTCGCAGCATTCGCCCCCGTAGCCTTTCATGATTTTAACGGCGATCTGAATTCCGAGATCTCCTTGTCGAAGAGCGGGTCAGTTCGCGTGCTCTTCGCAAACGGAGATCTTCCGGGCCTCGGCGGCTCGGCGAGTCTGAAGCTCAACAAAAAGGCGCTTGCCGGAATAGGACACAAGGGGAAGGCGCCTGTTGTAACGACCGCGCTGAAAGAGAAGGGGAAATGGCGCTGGGAGCAAGTTGATCTCGCGACCGGGAAGCGGAAGAAAGTGGCAACATTCGGCTCCACTTCGGCCGCGCCAATGTTCGGCTGCGTCGGGAAGAAAGCCTTCTCCGCCGCGACCTTCCTCGGCGGCAGCAAGCCCTCGATCAGCTTCCTCAATGGGAAGAAGACTTCGACGGTGAAACTGACCAAAGGAGCGGCTGCTGCTCTTTGTTCAGACGAGAATGGGGCTGATAGCCAATTCTATGTGCTCCAGCGCTCCTCCAAAGCCACGAATGTTCTGGCCTACAGTCGCGCCGGAAAGCGTGTGTTCTCGTCGCCGGCTCTGCCCAAGGATGTGAAAGCGGCGAAGCTGATTCTCTTGCCGAAATTCGGTCTAGCAAAGGGCACACCGGCGATTCTGAATGTGATCAATAAGTCGCTTGAGCTGTTGATTTATGACGCCGTAACAAAGAAGTGGACGCGGCAGGCGCTGGGTATTGCATCCAGCAGCATCCGATCTGCCTCTTCAGGAAACGAAGGCGGCAAATACCGTTGGATCGCCGTTCAAGGCTCCGGGGGCCAGTTCTATCTGATCCGGCTCTTCGCCGATTATCGCGTTCGGTCGATCAGCAGCTTGCCGGGCGTCGCACCGACTCTCCAGGAAAAATTACTTCTTTGATGCGGCGGTAACGCGGACCCGCGGCGCACGTCCGCACTTTCCGTCGACCACGACATATCCTGCCCGGCAAACGGCTGCGAAATCCACCGTTGTGTTCTGAGTCAGCCGGAGGATTCGCGTGTTGAGCGAGGAGGTGAAATTATACCCGCCGAGCGAAACGGAGGGATAATACAATCCGGCACGGATATTCGGAAGCGTATAAGCACCGTTTGCATCTGTCGTGATTTTGCCCGTGCTCACGCGAACCGTAACACCCGGAACCGGCACGCCGTTCATCAGCACCCGTCCGGAAACGTTGTAGCGCGGATAGTCGCACTTGCCGTTCATCAGTACCTTGAATGTGCTGAAGCACTTCGCGGTGAAATCGAGGCCAGTGACATTCTGATCAGTGACCGCGACACGGCGGTTGACCGGGCTGAATACCATCCCGGTCAAAACCGGGCGTGTGTAGTACGTCCCCCGCGGAATACCAGTTAGGTTGAAGGATCCATCTGCGCTTGTCGTGCCGTAGGTCCTTCCCATCCGGACAGATGCGCCGGGAAGTCCCTGGCCATTGTAGGTTACTCTGCCAGCGGCAGTGTAGGTGACTGCCGGACAGCGGGTTCCCGTGCAATTGCTTGCCGTGAATCCCGCCGTGACGTTCGAGCTCGCGATGCCTGTCCGTTGAGAGGGAGTGAAAATATATCCGGTTCGCGAAGGGGTCAGCGTGTAGGGCGTTCCTGCCGTTACATTCGTGAAGCTGTACTGTCCATTTGAACCGGTGTCGCGATCCCCAAGAATCCCGCCGTTGATTCGCACGCCACCCATCGGAGCTCCGCGAAGCAGTACGGTGCCCGAGATTGTGTATGTCTGCGCCTGATTGGTGAACGCCGAGAAGTCTGCCCCGGAGACGTTCCCGTTCAGAACTCCACTTCGTGAACCTGGATTGAAGTTGTAGCCGGAGAGCACCGGTGTGACCGAATAGCTCTGGCCGTTTTGGACGGACGTGAACGAGTAATTTCCGTTTCCATCAGTGATCCGGTTGTTTCCGCCCTGCCCATTCAGCGTCAGGTTCACGGTCGCTCCGGCGAGGCCGGCATTGTTGAAGGTCACGCGACCGCTGATATCCGATGTTGTCGTTGTCGAAGTCGGGGTAGCGGTAAAATTGACCACCGTATTCGAGTTCAATGCGGCAACCGGTGTGGAGCTCGGGTTGAATTGATAGCCGCTCAAAGTCGGCGTCAGCGTGTAATTCGTTCCTTGCGGCAAGGATCCGAAATTATAGTTCCCGCTTCCGTTGGTGAACTGAACGCCGATCGGTCCGCCATCAACGCGAACATTTGCGACCGGTCCAGTGTTCGAAGTGACGCTTCCGCTCAATGTAACAGTCGTGGGGCCGGGGGATCCCACTGCCACCATTCCGCCCGTGGCGGTTGTTTGAACCGCACCGTTCATTCCGCTCGAAAAGACATTGGAGATGGAGATCGGATAGCTTGCCGCAGGTGTGCCCGCCGCGATCAGCAGAGTCACATTTGCTACAACGCCGCTCGGAATCGAGCTCGGGGTCGGGCTAAGATCAAAGACGAGCACTTGTACGCCGCCTGCAATTGAGGTTGGGGCGACAACCTTGTTCGCAGCAGCCGGGCCGGCTGTCATCGACATGTATGTGAGGTTTGACGGGAAGGTGAGGTTGAATTGGGTCGCTCCTACCGCGGTGTCACCGGTAGTGAACTGAACCGGGACCACAACAGTATTTCCCGCCTGTCCGGAAACGCTCCCGACCGATAACGCTGAGGGCGCCGCAAGTGCGGTCGATGCAGCGAGTGCGATGAAGAGAAAGCTCAGCGTTCGGAGTAAACGAGTAACGACTGGTGCCATAAAAACAACTCTGAAAAGGCAAACCCTACCCGGCTGCCCGGCAATGCTATACGGCGCTCTAGCCGAAGTGTGTGGTCCAGTCGAGGAAGCGCCCGAAAACACTTTCCGCCGGTAAACGACAACAGCCGGGAATCAAGCAGTTAGAGCAGATTAAATTCCCGCATAGCGGAAAGTTGAGCGCTCTAGCCCAGCGTCGGTTTGCGCCCGTATCGTCAAATTCCAGGCCGTTCAGCCGCCCGAATCCGCTACCGCAGGTTCATGTGAAAGTGCGTATCGTGGTCGTCGTGCGGGAGAATCACTCGATCCGCTATCCGGTTGTCATCGAGCTTGTAATTCTTGATGGTGCGCCAGAACGGATTTGTGTCGGAACGATTGAACCGCACCAGCATGCGTCCGATCTTTCGGCCCACGGGAGTGTTCAACAGCTCAATCAATCGACGCGCCGTTGCTTCGTTCCGTGCGTTATAGCCGGTCACCCAGCCATCGGCGTCGGCGCCGAGCGTATGTTCGTCATGCGGAGGGAACTTCCCGCCGTTCATGTTGCTGATGTCGCCAATGACAACACCTTGAACCTGGAGCGCACGAGCGGTGATTCGATGGCTGGGCTTCACCCAGTCATCGCCACCCTGATCCTCATCGCGCTTTCCGTAACGTGCATTGACGTCGTATTGCACCAGTTGCTCGACCTTTCCGGCATCAGCGTCGTCAACCTCTCCGTTCATGGAGTAGGCGCGGATGCGCAGCTGGAAGTCCTTATCGGTTTCGGAGTCCAATCCGGCCGCATCATTCGGAAAGAGCTTGAAGAGCAGCATCGGATCTTTGATCTGGACGAAACCGGCTTTTCCGAACTTCTTGATGATCTTCTTGTTCGCCTGCGTGCTGAGCTTCGCAGTCGCTACGACTTTGGCTGACTCCAAAATTTGAAGCTCTAGATCCTTCAACCCATCCTTCTCATTCCCTTCGACTTTGATCGTTCCCCAGATGTGCGTGAACTTCTCGAAATAAGTGTGCGCGTCGGCGCTCAGACCGAGAAGCGTATCTCCATCGAGATCATTGACGGAGTGCTTGGTGATTCCGAACTTCGATTCTTTTACATAGTCGATGATGACGCTCGAGCCAAAGGCTCCATCGGCCACATTCGCAACAGCAACATCGATCTGAATCGTATCGCCCGCCTTTTCGACTGGGAGCCGAACAATTCTCCAGGCCGTCGAGCCGCCGGTGGAGAATGCACCCTTGCCGAGTGCGTTCATGCTGTTTCCGTCGTTAATGCTGCCGCCGCCCTTCAGCGTTCGGATCGCAAGATTGAAGTAATCGTTGTACCTCGTGCCGAAATATCCGCCGGGGAACTCGCTCGTAACGAATCGATAGCGAACGATCAGCGCCTTCGTCCCGGGCGAGACCGTGAATGTGCGGCTCATGTACTGCGCGCCCTCTCCACTCGTATTGAGCTGCAGATCTTGATCGGGCGCTCCTTGAGGAGAGGCGGAGATCCCAACCTCTTCAACGTGCTGGACGACTTGCACCGGACTCGAGCCGACAGTCCATCCGGCAGCACCCTGAGAGAAGTCGTTATTCGCAGTAGCACTTGGAGCGCCGACTCCCACCACAGGAACAGAAACCGTACCGGCGTTTCCAGTCGTCGCAACAAATCCTGTTTCGCCTTTGGCCGTGGTGGCAGTCAGGGCAATCGTGCGTCCCGGAACATTTCGAAAAATCGCCTGTCCGCCGGTCAGGGGAACGGTCTGCGTGACCGATTTGTCATCGCCGAGCTCGAGCTTCACGCTTCCTGGACCAGCCGGCTGATTAGCCGCGTCCACGACATTCACCGTGAGGGTGCTCGCGCCAGCCCAAATCTTGAATGTCCCGCTCAGCTGTTGGTTCTTACTGTCTTTCGCAGTGACAGTGACTTCCTGCACTCCATCGATGAGGGAGGTCTGTTGGAGGGCGAGCAATGGACCGGCGAGCGCGATTTCGGGTGCGAGAAATGCTTTCGTACCAACTGTGACCGTCGCGTCTGCGAGATCTGGGAGGAAGGATTCGCCTTGAACCGCAAAGCTCAATTTTGCGGAGGTCGGGAAGAATCCGGTTTCGTCGCCGTCGCCGAGAACGACCTTCGCCGCCGAGGAGCTTTCAGCGAAGTCTGACGGGTTGTCGCAATAGACACCGTCGAGGGTGTTCTTCGATTTTAACGGAGCGGCGACCGCACAGGGAGATTTTTTCAGCTTCGTGCACGAGGCGACGGACTGCGCAACGACACTCGAATTGAATTTGACGACTTCACGAGCGCCGGTGAAGCTCGAGAGCACGGTGAGAGGGAAGTCGGCATCTTTCAAGCCCTTCAACTCAATCGATCCGTTACTCTTGTTCTTTGAGAACTTAACTTTCTTTCCTTTCTTGTTCGTTACCTTGATCGATTTCAAGCCTTCCGAGAGCCAGCATCCTCGCAGCTGGATCAGATCGAGCACATGCTTCTTTGCGACCTTCGGTTTGTTGATCTTCCACTTCAACGACTTAGTCGTCGCCTTAACTTTCGCCGCGGTCGCAAACGGCTTCGTCGCCGCGGAAGCACTCCCGGCGCAGACCAGCGAGGTGACGATTAGGAGCGAAAGGAAGCGGAGCGGTTTCATTGCATGCCCTCAAATATCCGGAGGATCCATCCGGCGGGCGCGACTATGACAAAAATAGTGGGTAAATCAATTGCCGAGCGGGGGGATCTGTGGAGCCGGCAAAAGCTCCTTATAAACACAATGACTCGCGAGCACCCGCCGCACGTATTTATTGGTCTCCGGATAGCCGATGAACTCGACGAAAAGCTCCCCAGGATAGGTGCCATAGCGGGACAGCCACCGATTCACTGCCGCCTCGCCGGCGTTGTAGGCGGCGGATGCTTTGATCAGATCGCCCTCGAACTGGTTCAGCAGACGGGCGAGATGCTTCGTGCCGAGTGCGATGTTGACCGTGGGATCAGTCAGCGGAGCTTTTTCGTCCCACCCTTCACGTCTGGCAGTCGCCGGCATCAGCTGCATGAGGCCGAGAGCGCCGACCGGTGAGCGCGCGTCGCTCCGGAAATAGCTCTCGGTCCGAGCGATCGCGATGGGATACGTTGCCGGAAGCCGCTGCTTCTGCGCGTTCGGCTGGAACAGCTCCGAGTAGGGGAGCGGGAAGGCGAGCTTCGCCAGATTTTGATCACATTTCGAAACCATGATTCCGAGGCGGATCTGTTTCAGCCCTTCTTCCGCCAGCTCGACCTGCGAGGAGATCAATCCCGACTTCCCGCTCCACCGGCTGTGAAGGGTCAGCAGGAGCCCTTCCGCGGGACGGCTCCCTTCTTCGCGGAGCTCAGCGAAGAAGTAGTCGATCTCGTGCTGCGCGAGATCACGCAGAGAAGTGAAATCTTTCAACCGGGATTGCAGCGCGGGATACTCATCTGCGCTCTCACATTCCGCGGTGCCCGGAGCGAGAAACGGCGGGGGCTTTTCACCGAGCTGTTCAAGCATGACCCGCGCGAGGACGGAGTAATAGCCGCGTGGATCGATGCGGACGATCTCCCAGAGCAGACTCTTTAGCTCAGCACCTTCCGTCGCTCCTTTCATTTCGCGCAGCGCTTTTGCTTTCCAAAAGATCGCGCTCACACGTTCGGAAAAAAGCTCCTGCCTGTCCGACGGCTCGGGCGGAGGTTGCGTTGAAAGAGCGTTCGAGGCGAACGTGAAACAGCGCTCCGAGAGCTGCAGGCTATCTTCGTAATTTCCGCGGAGATACTCCAACCAGCTCATGCGCTTCGCGGCCCGAATCCGCGCGAGCGGTTCGGCGTCTGAGTCTGCGATCTTCCCGTAAGCTTTCTCAGCTTCGGAGAATTTTCCGAGCTCCTCCAGTATCCGGCCCTCAATGTAGCGCACCTCAGACAGCAGCGGACTCTTGAGAAACCGGTGCGCCAGCTGATCGAGCAGCTCAAGGGCATGGAGCTGATCATTCTCGTTCCAGGAGTTTTTCGCCGACTGAAAGAGCGCCTTTGCCGCCTGATCCGCCGGCGCATCTGCGGCGATGCGGAGGAGGATCTCATCGGCTTCGAGCGGCTTCTGGTCCTTGCGCCGCAAGAGCTCCTCGACGAAGAGCGACTCAAAATGATCGGCGCTGCCCGGTGCGGCGAGCTTTTGTGCGGCGGCCAAGGTCTCTTTCGCGGCTGTGAACTCGCTCTCGACGACAAGCTGCCTTGTCTCGGCGAGCAGGAGAGGGAAATTCTGAGCGGTGGCACCGGTTCGCAGGATCCGTGATCGATCGCGCGCCTTCCCGGCGAACTCGCTCGTCGGATACCTTCTTCGCAGCTCTTCGTAGCGTTTTAACGCGGCTGACGGATCGCCTTTCACTTCCTCCATTCTGCCGATGGTGAAGAGCACCTCAGCGTCTAGATCCGGCCTCCGAAATTTTCGGGCAAGCATGGAGAGTTCGGCGGAGGCCGGAAGACCGGACAGGTCCCGGCCGATCTTTGCCCCTTTCTCTGGCCCGATTTCTAAACGGAGCCGTGCGTCGAGGAGTGCGCCTTCGACCTGCGCGGCGGAGCTCTCTTTCAGGATCGGAGCGAGGATTTTTAACGCCGCCGCGGCATCATTTCTCCGCTCCAGCTCCCGCGCCGCGAAGACTACCGACCAGCGGCGGAGCTGTACGCTCTTCTCCGCGGTCTTTCGCAGCGATTCGATATTCTCGCCCGGACGCGGAGTGCGCAGGTTCATCAGCGCCTGTTCTGGTGTCAAGCGCTCGGCAGTCGCGAAGTATACGGCTGAGAGACAGGTGGCGAGCAGCATAAGCGAGAGGATCGAGAGCCGCTTTCCCTTCCGCTTCCGTCGAGCACGCACTAACATGAAGGTTATCTTCCAACCGGTATTGAGAATCTCGTCCGCTCCCGGTACTCTCCGCACATTTCCCCGTAACGGAGTGCTAAAGAATGCTCGAAAAGCTTGCCGAGGTCGATGAACGTTATCAGGAGCTCACCGCTCTGATCGTCGACCCGCAAGTTATCTCCGATCGGGAGACGTACCGGAAGTATACGAAGGAGCACGCCGAGATCGAGCCGATCGTGCGCACCTACCGGGAGCTGATGAAGGTTTCCTCCCAGCTCGCTGAGAATCTCGCGCTGATCGAGGAGAGCAAGGACGCAGAGATTCGGGAGATGGCGCAGGCCGAACTGGGTGAGCTCCGTGCCTCAAAGGAGGCGCTCCACCAACAGCTGATCTTTCTCCTCCTCCCGAAGGATCCGAACGACGACAAGAATATCATCTTGGAGATCCGGGCCGGAACCGGAGGGGATGAAGCGGGCCTTTTCGCGGCGGAGCTCTTCGGTGCTTATACCCGTTACGCCCAGACCCGAGGCTGGCAGGTCGAGCTTATGTCCACCTCGGATTCCGATGTCGGCGGGCTTAAAGAGGTGATCGCCCGGATCGTAGGAAACGGGGCTTACAGCAAGCTGAAGTACGAAAGCGGCGTACACCGGGTTCAGCGGGTTCCCGCCACAGAGACCCAGGGCCGGATACACACCTCGACCGTCACCGTTGCCGTCCTTCCCGAGGCTGAAGAGGTGGAAATCGATATTCAGGACAAAGATTTGCGGATTGACGTTTACCGCTCGGGCGGTCCGGGAGGTCAGAGCGTCAATACGACCGACTCCGCTGTCCGGATAACCCATCTTCCGACCGGAACCGTGGTGACCTGTCAGGATGAAAAGTCTCAGCACAAGAATAAGGCGAAGGCGATGACCGTCCTCCGCACCCGGCTGTTTGCCGCAAAGCAGGCAGAGCAGGATCAGGCACGGAGCGCCGATCGCCGGTCACAGATCGGAAGCGGGGACCGTTCCGAGAAGATCCGGACCTATAACTTCCCCCAGAGCCGGGTCTCCGACCACCGGATCGGGCTGACTCTCCACCAGATCGACGCGATCATGAAGGGGGACCTCGATCTTGTGATAGAGCCGTTGAACGCCCATTACCGGGCTGAGGCATTACAGGCCCAAGGAGTTTGAGTTACCCCCGCATTTTGTCGATCTCTTCGTTGCGGAAGATTGTGAAAAGCCTCGACGTATTTCGAATGCGACTGCGTTTTTCGCAATTTCCGCGCCTCGACCTCAACGAAAAATCGTGTTGGTTACCAAAGAGAAACACCATGGCGTAAAGGGTTACCGGTTTGAGGGGACTCCCTCATAACGTCCCCGTTCGTAATTTTTCGTTCCAGATGCAGATACAACAGATCAGACTTCTCGGGAGAGACGCGCTTACCGGCATAGCCGACCCTGGCCAGGAGATCCTCGAAACGGATCTGCTCTTAAGCCACGGCTCAGGGTTAACTCGGACCCAGATCCTCGCAAATCCGGATGGGAGCCTCGAGCCGGAAATTACAAAGACCGTGCTGTCTTTAATAGACCGGCGGAAGCTCCATGAACCGATCGCCTATATCACCGGGGTAAAGGAGTTCTTCGGATTCAGTTTCGAGGTGACGCCCGACGTTTTGGTTCCCCGGCCGGAGACGGAGCTTCTCGTCGAGCTGATGCTGGAGCGGGTCATGCCTCTGATAGAGGAGAATCAGCCGTTCACCGTTATCGATGTGGGAACAGGGAGTGGGGCAATCATCCTCTCGCTTGTCCGCACCCTGTCCGAGCGATTTGGGGAGCCGGCTCTGAAGCCGCACAAATTTGTGGGGGTCGACCGCTCCCAGGAAGCGCTGGCGGTGGCTATCCGAAACGCTGAGAGCTGGGACCTCCTCCCGAATGTCCTCTTCGGCCCGTCGGATCTTTTGTCGGCATTTCAAGGGAAGCTCGACGCTTTTCCCCGGCCGATCTTCACTGTTGCGAACCTTCCCTACATCCCTCTCGGTGAGGAGCTGCCCCCGACGGTCGGCGAGTTCGAACCGGAGATGGCGCTTCGTGGCGGGCGGGACGGACTCGATCTCGTGCGCCGGTGCATCCAGGAGTGGGAAAGTTTGGCGATTTCCGGCGAGCTCCTGCTTCTTGAAACTGGCGCAGGTCAGCCCGCTACGTTACTCTCCGAGCCGTCGCCCGGTTACAGCATGAAGACTTATCAGGATCTCCGTGGAATCGACCGGGTCGTCGAGTTGGTGAAGCGCGGCAAGGAGGACGAAGAGCGGCAGTGAGGGAGTACCTTTCAATTCGCGGCGGTGTGCCGCTCCATGGATCCGTCCGGGTCTCAGGCGCAAAGAATTCAGCTCTTCCGCTCTTGATGGCCACGCTGCTTTCGAGCGGAAAGTGCGTCATCGAAAATGTGCCCGATCTTGATGATATCGAGGTGACAATTAAGCTCCTGCGCTCATTCGGCGCAGAAGTTCTTCATCAGGGATCGACCGTGACGGTCTCAGTCCCGAAGATTACAAAACATGATGCGCCGCACGGGCTTGTAAAGCGGATGCGCGCATCGTTCTGGGTTCTCGGTCCGGTGCTCGCGCGAGCTGGAGTCGCCCACGTGGCGCTCCCGGGCGGTGACGCCATTGGAACGCGGCCCGTCGACCTCCATCTGCAAGGACTTGTGCGCCTTGGTGCGGAGATCAGATTTCAAAATGGAACGGTCGTGGCGACCGCACCCGGGGGTCTGCGCGGGGGCATGATTGATCTTGGCTATCCGTCGGTCGGCGCGACCCATCAGCTGATGATGACCGCGGCGCTCATCGCGGACGAAACGATTATCACGGGAGCTGCGCGTGAGCCGGAAGTAGTCGAGCTGGCTCAGTTTCTCAGCTCCATGGGCGCCCAGATAGAGGGTGCAGGAACTGAGCGGGTGCGGATTATCGGCCGCAGAGAGCTCGCGGGAGCCTCTGTCTCCGTGATCGGCGATCGAATTGAAGCCGCGACATACCTAAGCGCAGCGGCGCTGACGCGGGGCAATGTGAAAGTCGAAGGTATCGGCGCAGAGTCGTTGACCGGAGTGCTCGAAATTCTCTCTGAGATGGGTTGCAAACTGGATTCTGGCGTTGGTTCGATCAGCCTCGATGGGACGTCGGAACAGCGCGCGGTATCCTTCTCGACGGCGCCCTTCCCTGGAGTCGCAACGGACACTCAGCCGGTGTTGTTAGCTGCGATGTCAAAGACGTCCGGCGAATGCACAATCACTGAAACAGTGTTCGAGAACCGGTTCGGTCACGCCCTCGAGTACCGAAAGTTCGGTGCAAACATTCAGATCCTTGGGCGCACCGCCCGGGTGCAAGGAGTTGAAAAGCTTCGTTCTGCCGTTGGAGAGGGGGGAGATATTCGTGCCGCGGCGGGCATTGCGCTGATGGCACTCGCTAGTGAGGGCGAGAGCCGTGTCTTCGAAATCCATCACCTCGATCGGGGCTATGAGCGGATCGTCGACAAGTTCCGCGGGCTCGGAGCTGACCTGGTTCGGGTGCCGGCCTTCGACGGGAATGAACTCGTTCTTGGCTGCTAGAGCGCTCAACTTTCCGCTACGCGTAAAGTTAAACTGCTCTAGTGAGTCTTCGGCAACACTCAGGCGCTGTATCAGCATACATGTTGTGATAGCATCCGCTTATGCCGCAGCTCTCGCTGAATCTTTCCGTCGCTGATCCGTTCTCGCTCCAGTTTTTCGTTCCGCATTCGGGTGTCTCCGAGGCGATCGAGGTTCTTGAGCAATCTCTGAATGACCTTTGTGCGGATGACAAAGCGTTTCGAATTCTCTTTCTCTACGGCGCGTCCGGCACCGGGAAGTCGCATCTACTTCAGGGCTACCTTGAAAAGGCGAAAGCGCTCGGGATTGCACCGCAGAAGCTCCATATTTTTCGCACTGGCGATCTGAACTCCGATGACGAGGTTCGGGCCTTTATCGATTGTGTCGAGCGTGCTCGATCGAAAGGGGGACTCGTCGGCATCGAAGGAGCCGCGCTTCCCAGCGAGGGCGGAGCACTCGAGCCGCACGTTCGAAGTCGCCTGTTGTCGGGATATTCAGTCCGAGTTTGCTATCCGCAAGAGGTCGAGCTCCGTCCACTTGTGCTTGCGCTCCTTGAACGCCGGAGTCTCCGTCTGCCGGAGCATTCGATCGAGCATCTGATGCGTTGGCTTCCGGCGAATCCCCTTTCGTTCGAGCGGATCATCCGCTCCATCGACGAATTGTCGCTTGGTGAACAGCGGCGTATCAGTCGGGGAGTTCTCGCGGAAGTTCTAAAGGGCTCCGCCGGTACCTGAACTATCGTTACGGGAAGGGACCCTAACCCAAAATAATTACGCCTCTGGTCTGGCGGCTTCGAACGGTTCAGTGAATGATTTGCAGAATCTGAAGCTTGAAGCACTTGAAGGCGGGAAATGATTCTCAGGGTGTTGATTCTACTCTGCGCAGTGCCCGTCTTCTCCCGGACCGCGTTCGCAGAGAGCACTCCGGAGCTCACGCTGGGGGTTCTTCTCGACACGTACGCAGCACATGAATCTCCAGACCCGGGCGGTCGAGCTCGTGCCTACACAACGCAGGCGCTCTATCAGGACGAGCCGTACGTCAATCTTGCGAGCGCCGGCCTCACGCTTACGACAGAATCATTTCGTGCACGGGCAGCAGGGCAGTGGGGTTCATCGGTGACCTCAAACTATGCCGCGGAGCCGTACGAATCCTGGCAGTATGTCCAAGAAAGTTATGCCGGGTACCAACTGGCTGATGGCGTGTGGCTCGATGCCGGGATCTTTCTCAGTCACATCGGGCCCGAGGGCTGGAGCTCAAAGGATGGTTTGACCTATACCCGTTCGTTCATCGCCGAGTTTTCGCCGTACTATGAATCCGGCTTTCGTTTGTCTGGAAACCTGACGGAAAAACTCAGTGGCCAGCTCTTTCTGGTGCGGGGCTGGCAAAATATCTCAGACGGGAGGCCGCTGGCACTCGGTAGCCTGCTTACCTATTCTTTCTCCGATACCCTCTCGATCTCGCACAGCTCTTTCCTCGGCGACGAGAACGGTACGCGTTTTTTCAACGATGTTTACGTTAAGTGGCGTATGCACGATCGCCTTGAAATCATCGCCGCCTATGACGCCGGGTACCAGAACCTGCCCGGGGACTACGCTTGGTGGAGCGGATGGGCGGCAATCGGCCGCTACCGGATTATCGATGAACTTGCAGCAGCGATCCGCGTCGAGCGGTTTTCTGATCCGTCGGGAATTGTCGCCGCATCTGCGCGAGAAGGAAGCTATTTGTCGGTCACAGGCGGCTCGCTCACGCTGGATTATACTCCTGTTGCGGGAGTTCTAATGCGTGCGGAATACCGGCCGATCTTTGCATCGAACGCGATCTTCCCCGACGACTCGGGGTTTTTAAGCTCCTCCCAGCTATTCGTAATCTCAATCTCGACTTGGATCGATCAGCTCAAATTGCTTTAGACTGGTCGAACGCCTGACCGGCACAGCCCGAATTTCTGACAACGGAGCCCGGAATTGGCTACCGGTTGCGAATCAAATGAGCCGGTAAGGCAGTGCTCACGGCCCGCCATTTTTACGTAACGTCCTGGGATCGCTGAAGTCCGACCTTCGTCCCTTTGCGTGAGCGAGCTAAACCTCATATGCTACGCGCTCATTTTTGAGAAAAAAGCTATGGCAAGACGTGTTGTCATCACCGGACTCGGGGCTATCTCCCCGCTGGGCAATGATCTCAAGAGCACCTGGAAGGGGCTCTGTGAGGGGCGTTCAGGTGTCGGCCCGGTGACCCAATTTGACGCAACTGCATACCCGTCGCGCATCGCAGCGGAGGTGAAGGACTTCGTCTGTGACGATCTCATTACTCCAAAGGATCAACGGCGGTTTGACCGTTTCTCCCTGTTCGCAGTCGCGGCTGCGCAGGAAGCGTGGACTCACGCCGGATTGAAAGAGGGCGATTACATCCCGCGCCGGATGGGCTGTATCCTTGGAGTCGGTATCGGGGGGCTTCACGCGCTCGAGGATAACTTCAAGACCCTGCTCGAAGAAGGACCGCGAAGAGTTACGCCGTTCCTGATCCCGATGATGATTTCAAACCTCGCGCCCGGTCACGTCGCAATGCGTTTTGGGTTGAAGGGGATCAATTACACGACAACATCTGCTTGCACGTCCGGTGCACACGCTATCGGAGAATCGTTGCGGATGATCCGCGACGGGCTGCAGGATCTGATGGTAACCGGGGGTTGCGAAGCGAGCATCTGCCCGCTGGCCCTCGGCGGATTCGGCCGGATGAAGGCGCTCTCTACACGAAATGACGATCCGACCCGTGCGAGCCGTCCGTTCGACCGGAACCGTGACGGGTTTGTCATCGGGGAGGGGGCCGGGATTCTGGTTCTCGAAGAGCTCGAGCATGCGAAGAAGCGCGGCGCTGAAATCATTGCTGAAGTCACGGGCTACGGATTCTCTTGCGACGCATTCCACATCACTTCGCCTTCCGAAGATGGGGAAGGTGCGATCTCCTGCATGCAGATGGCGCTCGATGACGCGAAGCTCCGGAAAGAACAGGTGAACTACATCAACGCTCACGGGACATCGACTCCCGCTAATGACAGTTCAGAGACGCGCGCGATTAAGAACCTTTTCGGCGATTACGCGAGGAAGGGGCTGATGGTCAGCTCGACGAAATCCATGATCGGACACCTCCTCGGCGGGGCCGGCGGAATCGAAGGTCTGATTTGCGCGCAAGCGATCAAGACCGGAATCGTTCCTCCGACGATCAATCTTGAAGAGCCCGATCCGGAATGCGATCTGGATTACGTTCCGAATACCGCGCGAGAAGTGCCGGTTGAGGTGACGATGTCGAACAGCTTCGGCTTCGGCGGTACGAACGGCTCGATCATCATGCAGCGTTATCGCGCGTAAGAAGAGGAGAGTCGTGCATGGGCATTGTTGCCTTCAGCCCGCCTCGGGCGGTGATTAGCGGAACGGGTTTTTCCGTGCCCGCTAATGTCGTCGGGAACGACTACTTCGCCAAATACCTCGAAACCAACGACGAGTGGATCATCGATCGCACCGGGATCAAGCAGCGGCGCTGGGCTGAGACCGGAGTCGTAGCATCCGATCTTGCAGCGCCGGCCTGTGCTGCTGCGATGAAACGTGCCGGTGTGACCGGAGCCGATATCGACGGGATCTTAGTGGCGACTGTCACTCCCGATTATGTCTTTCCGAGCACCGCGTGTGTTCTGCAAAACAAGCTTGGAATCCCGTCCGGCGCGCTGGCTTTCGATCTCAACGCCGTGTGCAGTGGCTTTGTCTACGCGCTCTCTGTCGCAACCTCGATGATGTCGCATGGGATCTACCGCCACATGCTGGTAGTCGGGGTGGATCTGTTTAGCCGGCTTGTCGATAAGAACGATCGCACCACCTGCATTTTGTTCGGAGACGGTGCCGGTGCGGTTGTGCTCTCTCGGCCCGATCTCGTCGCAAACCCGGAAGGACGGGGTGTGATGTCCTTCGAGCTGGGCGCGGATGGTTCGCTGGGAGATCTCCTTCACGTGAAGCAGCCGGCCGCGAAAGAGGCCGGCGGAGGCTCGCTCGGAATGAATGGCCGCGAGATCTTTAAACTCGCTGTCCGGTCCGGGGTTGAAGCGGGACTCGGCCTCTGCAAAGCGGCTTCGATCGGGATCGCCGATATCGATTACATGGTCTCCCACCAAGCGAATAAGCGGATTCTTGCTGCGGTCGGGCGTCAGCTGGAGCTTCCGGAAGAGCGCGTATTGATGAATGTCGATCGATTTGGAAATACCAGCGCCGCAAGCATCCCGGTCCTCTTGGGCGAATCCGTCGAACGCGGGCTGGTGAAGCCCGGCCAGCTGCTTCTGCTTTCAGCATTTGGCGGCGGGGTTACTTGGGGCGGCCTCCTCGTCCGCCTGTAATCTTCGCTCATCCCCTCGTCCGTTGCCCTTCGATATGAGCGCGCTCCTTTCCTGATCAGCGCTAAAGAAGTAGGAGAGGCAGCCGATGGCCGAAGAGCTCTCCACAGCCGATGACCAGCAGAGCCTTGATGAGCTCTGGAAGGACCTCACGGCCGAGGAACGGCTCGAAACGCTGAAGAAGCTCCCGCAGGCCGATGCGGAAGAGCAATTCGAGAAGCTCGAGGCATTCGAGCAGGCGGAGCTCATCGACAAGATGATTCCGGCGGAACGCCGAAACTGGCTCCGGCTTCTCGCGCCTGACGACGCGGTCGATCTGGTTCAGCAGTTTCCCAAAGAGGAGCAAGGACTCCTCATCGCGGAGTTCGATCGGCTGACCCGACTCGAGATCACAGCGCTGCTCGCTTATGACGAAGATGAGGCCGGGGGACTCATGTCGCCCCGTTTCGCCCGGCTGCGGCCGGAGATGTACGTCGATGAATCGATCAGCTATCTCCGTCGCCAGGCTCGAAGGCAGACCGAAACGATCACCTACGCCTACGTTCTCGACGACCAACAGCGTCTGCTTGGCGTAACCTCGCTCCGGGAGCTTTTTACCGCTGAGCCCTCGACGAAGATCCGCGACATCATGCAGAAAGAGATCATCTCGGTCTCTGACACTTCAGACAATGAAGAGGCTGCGCGCTTGCTCAAAGGAAGCGGTCTCGTTGCTGTCCCCGTAGTTGATACGGAAAATAAGATGCAGGGGATCATCACCGTCGATGACGTGATGGACGTCATCGAAGAGAGTGCGACGGAAGACATTCAGAAGATCGGGGGTATGGAAGCTCTCGATGCGCCATATATCTCGACCAGCTTCCCGCAGATGGTGAAGAAACGGGGCGGTTGGCTCGCTGCTCTCTTCGTCGGAGAGATGTTCACCGCGAGCGCGATGCAGGGGTATCAGGATGAGATTTCGAAGGCGGTTGTTCTCTCCCTCTTCATCCCGCTGATCATTAGCAGCGGCGGCAACTCAGGCTCCCAGGCTTCGACCCTTATCATCCGTTCTCTTGCTCTCGGCGAGATGCGCCTCAAGCATTGGTGGCGCATCCTCGCCCGGGAGCTCGCCGCCGGGTGTATCCTCGGTGCAATCTTGGGTGGTATCGGTTTCCTTCGGATCGTTCTCTGGCCCAATGCGAACATGCTCTACGGCACCCACTACGTCCTAATCGGTGCTGCGGTGGCCGTTAGTCTCGTTGGGGTTGTTATCGTGGGAACCATCGTCGGCGCGATGCTTCCATTTGTGTTGAGCTCGCTTAAGCTTGATCCCGCAAGCGCCTCTGCACCGTTCGTTGCCACGATCGTCGATGTGACCGGCTTGATTGTCTATTTCAGCCTTGCAGCGCTCTTCCTGACCGGCACCGTCCTCTGAAGGGGGTACGATTGGTCACCTTGAATATGCCCGCGCGCTCCGGCGTCTTATCGTGACGGAGCCGAAACCTGATTTTGACTGCCCACTCGTCGGATGGGTAGCCACAAGAGGGGGGGCTCCGGTTTTTTGCCTACAAATCCACAGGATTCGGGGAACTACGCATTCGGGGTCAGCCTCTCACAATGGAAAACAACACAACGGAATTCTCTCGCACGGCGATTGCACTTGGCGAACGGAGACTGCTTGCCGCGATTCTGCGGCGTGCCGTGCTCGACTATTTAGGCGAGTCGAAAGACTTGGCCCAGGAGGCCGAAGCCTGGATCTTTGCGCCAGAGACCGGCTTCATTCCAAAGGACTACAGCTTCCCTTGGATCTGCATGCAGCTAGATATAGATACCGCCGCCCTTTTGCGGAAACTGGTCGAAGCCCACTCAAACCGCACCGGATCTGCATTTCGTGCCACTATCGAAGGGGCGTTTATTTAGAGAAGGAGATCCACCGAATGAAGAAGCTCCAGCCGACACAAAATGAGCTGCCGCTCGAAGATCGGCAGGTCGTTTGCGGACTCCTCCAATCCCGGCTCTCCGATTCTCTCGATCTCTACGCAAAGCTGAAGCACGCGCACTGGAATGTTCGGGGAGCCAATTTTCTCGAAGTGCATGAGCTCTTCGATAAAATCGCAGAAGCCGTCGAGGAGAGCACTGACATCGTCGCGGAACGCCTTCGTCAACTCGGTGGCTATGCTAACGGCACCGTGCAGCACACCTCGCGGCGTTCCACTTTGAGCGAGTATCCGGAAGAGATCACAAATAGCCTCGATCATCTACGGGCTGTCGGCGCGATGCTTGCGGCCTTCGGGAAGGAGCTGAGGGACGGAATCGAAGTAAGCTCTCAAGCGGGAGACCCGGCGACTGCAGATATCTTCACGCAGTATCTGCGAGAGGTGGACAAGTACCTCTGGTTCGTCGAAAGTCACCTTGGGTGAGATCTCTTCGAATTATCGGACCATTTTTTCTGTGTACCGGAATCGCGCTTGGCGCGGTCGGATCACACATGCTGAAGGATCGGCTTGATCCCGCGGCACTCGAAATTTTCACTAAAGCGGTGCTCTACCAGCTCCTGAGCGGAACCGCGCTTTTTGCCTACCCCGCTGTTGTGCGTTCACCGGCATGGCCCGGACTAACTCTCGCTCTCGGCACAGCGCTCTTCTGCGGCGGTCTCTACTCGCGCTCTGTGCTCGGTCCAGGTGGACTCGCGGCGGCGGCGCCGGCGGGAGGGATGATGATGATCCTCTCGTGGGCCGTAATCATGTGTCTCGCATTTCGGAAACAGGAAGGGGTATGAGGATCGTAACGAACGAAGAGCTCATCGAGCGGTTGACCTGGCGCTATGCAACAAAGCGATTTGATCCGGAGCGAAAGATCCCGGACGCGGATTGGGAGGCAGTTTCGGAAGGGCTCCGTTTATCGCCCTCATCGTCCGGTCTTCAGCCTTGGCACTTTTATGTGATCACCAATCCGGAGCTTCGTACGAAGCTCCGCGCAGTCTCCTCGGATCAGCGCCAGATCACCGAGGGCTCACATCTTGTTGTCTTTGGCGCAAAGACGGATCTCACAGAAGGGCACATCGACTCTTACATCGCACGCATGTCGGAAGTTCGTGGAACACCTATCGAATCATTCGCGGGATTTCGTGAATCTGCGCTCCGTCTGAAAGCGAAGAAAAGCGACCCAAAGGAGATGCTCTGCTGGACGACGCGGCAGTGCTATATCGCGCTCGGATCGTTTCTGAATGCCTGCGCTGCTCGCGGAATCGATGCATGCCCGATGGAGGGGTTTGAGAGTGAGAAATATGATGAGCTGTTGAACACCGCGCAGCACGGCGTGAAATCGTGTGTCGTCGCCGTCGCGGGCTATCGCTCCGCAGAGGACAAGTATGCAACGGCAAAGAAGGTTCGATTCACTCGAGAGCAGGTCATTACTGAGCTAAGGTAGCTTCACGTCTTTCTTCGGACATTTCGGGCAACCGCCTTCGAGGCCGCGTGCTTCAGCGATCAGCCTCCGTGCCGCGACGGCGAGCGCGAAAAGCACAATCAATCCAATGAGCGCGGTTTCGAGTGTCACGGGAACAGCATCCTCCAGCTTTCGTAGATAGCGAATGCTAGCACATACGCGAGCGCAGTTTGATAAACGAACATGAATATCGCCCATCCCCATGAGCCTGTTTCTCGCCGCGTCACGGCGAGAGTCGACATGCACATGCACGCAAAGACATAGAAGACGAGCAACGATGCCGCGGTCGCCCCGGTGAATATCCCTTTGGCATGACGCTCTCGCAGAGAGGCCGTCAACGGCTGAACGACATCGTCTTCTTCCTGTAGGTTGTAGACGGTGCTGAGCGAGCTCACGAAAACTTCGCGTGCAGCAAAGGAGGCGATCACACTTACGCCGATCTCCCAGTTGAAGCCCAGGGGTTTGATGGCCGGCTCAATGAACTGTCCGAGTTGTCCGGCGTAGCTTTGTTCGACCGGAACCTGCTCCCCGCCGGCGATGCCGTTTCTGGGGTAACTCGCGAGAAACCAGAGAATGATTGTGATTGCGAGGATGACGGTCCCAGCGCTCGAAAGAAATGACCGAACCGCATCGAAGACCTGCCGGAGGACATTTCGCATAATCGGCAGGCGATACGGCGGCATCTCCATGACAAACAGCGCCGGATGTCCCCGAAGTATGGTGCGCCTCAGAACTGCAGACACGAGAACGGCTCCGACAACGCCGAAAAGGTACAGTGCGAGCAGGACCAGGCCCTGAAGGGAGAAGATGCCGAGCGCTGAAGTTTCCGGAACAAATGCGCCGATCAAGACGGCGTAAATCGGCAGCCGCGCGCTGCAAGCCATCAGGGGCGCTACGAGAATCGTCGCGAGACGATCCCCTCGCGCCGGGATTGTCCGGGTCGAGAGAATTCCCGGAATTGCACAGGCGAACGAGCTGAGAAGGGGAACAAACGAGCGCCCCTGGAGCCCAAAGGGCCGCAGCACCCGATCCATCAGGAACGCGGCGCGGGAGAGATAGCCTGTATCCTCCAGCAGAGCGAGGAGACAGAAGAGAATCGCGATCTGCGGAACGAAAATGATCACGCTCCCGACTCCGGCCACGACACCGTTTTCGAGCAGACTTCGGAGCTGTCCGGCCGGCATGACACCGCGGAGCGCGCCTCCGGCTGCGCCAACAAATTGCTCGAGGAGGTGCATCGGATACTGGGCCAGGACAAAGATTGATTGAAACAGTGCCGCCATCAGCACGAGAAAGATCAGCGTGCCCCACACTTTATGGGTCAGCACGCGGTCCAGCTTTCGCGCTGTCGAGATCTCGGCCGACTGGGATGGTGCGGTAGTCCGGCGGACCGTTTCTCCGATCCAGCGGTAGCGCTCCGTGGTTTCGAAGCTTTGCGGATCGTATCCGAGCTCTTGGAGCTCTGCTTTCGCTTTTGCTACCTGTTCACGAAGCGCTGGACTCTCTGCCGGCCACGACTCCGCGATCAGCTGCGCCCCGATCAGGATTGGATGGGTAGACGCAAATTCGGGAAGATCTTGCTGGGCGCGCGCACCGACCTCCCCCGCAATTCTCGAAAACTCCGGAGCGTTCGCCACCCAAGCGAATCGGACGGGGGCCGCCTCGTGCGTGAGCTCAGATTCGATTGAGCTGAGCAGCTCCGCGAGTCCCTGCCTTTCGCGGGCGTAAATCTCAACCACCGGGATCCCAAGCGCGCGCGAAAGAAGCTCCTTGTGGATTCGCAGGCCGGACTTCCGGGCCAGGTCGACCATCGTCAGCGCGAGGATGACATTATGGCCGCAATCGAGAAGCTGCGAGAGAAGGAAAAAGTTTCGCTCGAGATTTGTTGAATCGCAGACATGCACGACAAGGTCAGGCGCGCGGCTGCCGACAAGCTCAGTCGTCGCGATTCGTTCGTCGATCGAAAGTCCGGAGAGAGTGTAAATTCCCGGGAGGTCGACGAGATTCGCAATAGACCCTCCGGGAAGCCTGATTGAGCTCTCCTTTCTCTCGACCGTCACGCCCGGATAGTTTGCGACTTTGTAATTGAGCCCGGTGAGGGCATTGAAGATCGTAGTCTTTCCGGAGTTCGGATTTCCGGCGAGAGCGATGAGGGGAGCCGGCACCAGTTTAGGCGCCGAGCGGCGCGACAAGAATCTGCGATGCTTCGGAGAGCCTGAGCGCGAGTTCAGAGCCGAGGACCTGAACCGTCATCGGGTCGCCAAGCGGCGCGAGCTGGAGGACTTCGATTACCTGTCCGGCAACAAGGCCCATTGCCAGAAGTCGTAGCCGAAGCTCCCGGCTGCAAGGCTGAACGAGTTGAACTCGGGCCCGATCTCCGGGACGGAGCGCGGCGAGCGAACAGAGGCTCAAGCCAGCACCCACCGAGACTACTGGTGTATCTTGAAACTCTTGAGGGATTTCAGCAGATTGCACGTTGGACTCCGATAGCCCCCATAATTCTCATAGAGCGCCAAAGCTTACAAGTCGGCTCAGTGGACCGAAAGCCCAATAGAATCGCCGCTCGGTATGCCGAATGCCACCCGGCCCTTGAGGAGGCTCGGTGGTGGGAATAGCCATAACGTATTGAAGGTTTTGATTATGGATCCAGTTGTCGAAAGGCCGAGCCTCCTCACCAGGATGCTCCGCGCTGTTCTTCCCTCCGACGAGGTCATAGCGACCCATCAACACACTATTGAGGAGAAGGGACGTTATCCGCGCCAAGTGACCTGCGAAGTTCGCCAGGGGGTTTTCGGTACTGCCTTGGAAACCTGCGAGGGGAAGACCGAGCGGATGTCAGCTTGGACCCTTAAGACACTGCACGTTCCGCAAACCGGAAATCACGCTGTTCAACCCGCTAAGAAGTAGTTTCGCGCCTAATGTCCCGAACGGGACTGATTCCCGCGCCAGCTCGGCCAATTCGGGCCATGGGCTAAATCCTGAAGTGCCGCAGTTTGGAACATGCTGCCCAAGTTTGACCAAATAACGATCTTCCCATTCTCGCCGCTCGAAGTGTTTACGAGCAGCTCTGGCAATGAGTCACCGTTAAGATCCACAACTGTGGGAGTCGCCCTTCCCACATTCCCGCCGACTCGCAGCTCGCCGGTTCTGCAGCTTGAGCTAACACACGTTGCCGGATTTCCAGTTGCGCCTTGAAAGATCAAGATGCTCGACGAACGCGCTACGAGAATCTCAGGGGATCCGTTCCCATCGATGTCCGCAATAATCGGGGTTTGGAACGATGCACCACCGCTTCCGAGCGACGTCGACCAAATGCGCTGTCCGTTGTTCGGATCGTAGGCGGTGAGGAGCGTTCCTCCGCCGGAGGGCTCAAGGTGCACGAGCGAAACAGAGTTGTCGCCTCGGATATCGCCGATTGCAACCGAGCTTGTTGAGCATCCGCCCGTTGGAATTGTGCGTAGCAGCTTGCCCTTCGCAGCACTGAGGATCTTGATCCACTTCCCGGTTCCGCGAAAGTAACACCCGGAGCCGATCACGATCTCTGCCCCGGCGTTCGAAGTGACAATATCGCCAATCGATGGGGATGAATACGGAACCTGATCGAAGGTGTTGTTCCAGTAGTAAGCGCTCTTATCGCGAAAACCAATTCGCTTCTTCTTGCTCGAGCGTGATGCTGTTTTGAATGCGTAGATCATTCCGCCATTTTTTGTCGGCGGCTTCAAATGCTTGTTCGCCGAGATATCTGTGGCTGCGATGAGCTCGAGCTTGCGATCACCGTTCACGTCCGCGAAGGCGGGGGAGGACCAAACAGTGTCCGCTGCGTTGTAGAACCAACGGGGAGATCCATCGAAGTTCAGCAGATAGACGTTTCGATCGAACGAGGCGAAACCCACTTCAAGCCGTCCGTCGCTATCGACATCTGCAAGGGCCGGAGTCGCGAACACGGTGAACCAGCGTGCTCCGTATTTGTATTTCTTCGCGAACTTCTTTCCGGAGAAGCTCCAGAGGGCGGCACCTGTCGTTCCATCAAAGGCTGCCACGCCGCCGTCGCAACCGTCGCCACCGCCCACTCCGCCGTATCCGACAACTACGTCTGCGTCACCGTCACCATTCAAATCTCCAACAGCTGGAGAGGAGTGAATACGGTTGTTCGGTGAGCCGCACGAAACATTCGGAGTCGTTGCTTCCCAAAGCAGGGAGCCGGAGTTTCTGTATGCCCGCAGATTGCCGTCAGCGGAAGCTGCGACAACCTCAAGACCGTTCGAAGCGTTACCATCAAGATTGCCGACGGCGAGATTAGAGAAGGAGCTACCCTGCGTAAGCGGGAGCTCAAGCTGGGCCGCCGAGTTTTCAATCCAGGAAAACCCAATTCCAAAAAATAGGGCGAGAGACAGAGCTGCAAAACGAAGATGAACCTTCACGATCCGATTGTGACAGGAACTAGTTATTGCGTCCTGCGACTTTCATCACGCGAGTTAAAGGAAGATGTAAAAGTTTTGTAACACTT
>CAYOAK010000006.1:25118-36035 GCA_964401925.1 uncultured Bdellovibrionales bacterium
GCGCAGACGGACGATCAAAACAAATAAACGTTACGCGCTCAGCCCGCTCAATGCCTTCTGAACTTTCTCCGCGATCTGTGGCGCAGAGCAGCCCTCGATGTCTCGCCGTTCGATCAGCTGCTTGATCTTTCCACCTTGGAAGATTGCGATCGCGGGTGAAGAGGGGGCGTAGCCTAGGAAATACGAGCGCGCTCTCTCTGTCGCCGCCCGATCTTGTCCGGCAAAGACAGTCAGAAGCTTCTCCGGCTTCGCGCCGTTCTGCAATGCTATTTTTAATCCCGGACGTGCCGCGCCCGCTGCGCAGCCGCACACGGAATTGACGACGACGAGCGCGGTTCCAGTGAAATCCTTCAGCTCGGCATCGACCTCATCCGGAGTGACCATCTCTTTGAAGCCAACGGAGGTCAGATCTTTCCGCATGGGTGCCACGAGGTTCTCGTCGTACATAGATTAGTCTCCGTATTTTTGCCTGTACTGCGGGGCGAGCCTGACTATCAGCTGCGCCCGCTCAAAGATATCAATCCATTCTTGCAGCTCTGCTTGAAGCTCATTTCCCGGGGCTGGAAGGAGGCCGGGATCGCATGCAGCGCCGAACTCGTTCTTAGCCTTTCGGCGGTAAACGCTCAACGGCTTATCGCCAAAACGTTGAACCTCGTGGAAGTCTTCATTGAGGGCCACGACAAGCGGGACCCGTTCGGCTCCGTTCATGCGCAGCTCATCACGCAGTGTCGTGTTCTCCGAGTTGTCGGCGTAGCGAAACTGAATTACCGGCGCCGCCCGTTCAATTGCGCGGAACATCGGGCATTCGCGGGCACAATCGCCGCACCAAATACCGCTCAGCACGATAACCGGCATCTTCCGTTTGAAGGTTGAAAGGAGAGTCGTCTGGGCATCGGTCAGCTCAATTTGGCTCTCGTTCATCCGCCAGCGCTCGACATGGCGGGGATTCGACCGGAGAAGGTATTGCTCATAATCGGGAAGGCGCTCGAAGCTCTCGCGGAAGAGTTGCTCGCGGCTATCCCGGTATTTCTTGAGTTCCATGGTATCTCGACTTAACCACGCTCCGTGGCTATGACAAGGCGTGCCCACCTCCATTTCCGTCAAGGATCTCACGAAAATCTTTCGCACGTTTCAGCGGCGCGACGGAGTATCGGGAGCCATCAAGGATCTGGTCCACCGGACCTATGAGCCCTTCGTCGCGGTTGACCATATCTCGTTCGAAATCGCCGAGGGTGAGCTGATCGGATATCTTGGACCGAACGGCGCCGGCAAGTCCACCAGTATCAAGATGCTGACGGGGATTCTTCAGCCGACCTCAGGCGAGCTCTCCGTGTGTGGATTTCATCCCTTTCGAGATCGCCGGGAATACACCAAGCACATCGGAGTCGTTTTCGGACAGCGAACCCAGCTTTGGTGGGACATCGCCGTAATGGAGTCATTCAAGCTCCTGGGCCGCATCTATGGAGTAAGCGATGTTGAATTCAAGCGCCGGCTCGACATTCTTATCGGAGTTCTCGAGATCGGAGATGTGCTCCGCACCCCGGTGCGGAAGCTTTCTCTCGGACAACGGATCAGATGTGACCTCGCGGCAAGTCTGATCCATCAACCGCGGGTGCTGTTCCTGGATGAGCCCACGATCGGACTTGACGCGGTGGGGAAGGAAAGCGTCCGGCGCTTCCTGCGAAAGATCAATCAAGAGATGCGCACGACCGTCCTGCTCACCACCCACGATCTGAAGGAGATCGAAGAGCTGTGCGAGCGGATCGTCATTCTGGATAAGGGGAAGATCGTCTTTGATGGCTCGCTCGATCGCATCCGGCGAATTCCGGGGCTGGAGAAGCGCATGGTCGTTGATCTCCGCGCAGATGTTTCGCCGGATCAGCTCTCGACCCTCTGCGATGGAAAGATCCGTGTGCAGACCGAGGGACGCCGGAGCACACTGCATTACGGGCAGGATACTGTTCCCACAGTGGCACTCGTGCGCGAGCTTTTTGACAGGTTCGATGTTCAGGACATGACGATCGAAGAGCCGGATATCGAACAGGTGATCATGCGCATCTACCGGGAAGGGGTGCCGGCGTGACTATCGTCTCGCGTTACACCCCGTTCATCCGAAACGCGTTCCTCGGGATGCTGGCGTACCGGCTGAGATACTACACCGGAATCTTGACCTACACGGTCTTCGTTTCGGTTCACTACTTCATCTGGCAAGCGATTTTCCGGTCCAAAGGCGAGGGCAGCGTGATCAACGGATTCACGCTTTCGCAGATGGTTACCTACATCGCAGTCGGTTGGATCTCCCGCAGCATGTATTACTCCGATGTTGATGAAGAGATCGACGAGCTCGTAAAGACCGGCCAGCTGGGGGTCTATCTGCTGCGCCCGGTGGATTTTCAGATCATGATGCTGACACAGGCTTTCGGATCTTCGCTTTTCCGGGCGACGTGTTTCGCCATCCCGCTGGGCATAGTCATCGTGATGCTGTTTCCGGTTTCGCCGCCGGCTTCGCTGCTGGCGTTCGTCAGCTATCTCGTCTCGACACTTTTAGGATTTGCGGTACTCGCCACCTTCAACTTCATCGTCGGGCTCCTCGCATTCTCATTGAAGTCGATCCAGGGAATCGTCCGGGCAAAGTACTTCCTGTTGCAGCTGTTTTCAGGGCTGCTCCTTCCGATTGCCTTTCTCCCGGGATGGCTCTCCAGCGCTCTTTGGTTTTTGCCCTTTCAGGCGATCGCCGCGACTCCGCTCCAATGCTACCTCGGGAAGCTCAGCGGAAGTGCACTGCTGCTCGGTCTGACGGCGCAGCTCTTGTGGGTGATCGTCCTGCTCTTAACCGGAAGGGTGCTCTGGGAACGCGCCTTTAGGCGTTTAACGATCCAGGGGGGGTGAGGAGCTGCAGGTAGTCGTTCAGATTCTGCAGGCGCTCGGCGTAAGCCATTGATGTCGGCGGTCCGAGGTTCGCCCGGGTTCCAACGATCTCTTTCAGGCCGTTCATCAAGGAGTTGAACTCTTTTGCCTGAGCCATCCCTTCTGCCGTCATATCGGAGGTCAGCAACTGTGCGATTTTGGGACGATCGTAGGTGACCATCGCCAGAAACGCTGCCGCTCCGCTATCCATCGAGCGGTTGAGCTGATCATAGATACCGATGCCATCGAGCTTGTCGGCGTTCCGGTTCACTAAGTTCGCGAGCTTTCCCAGAATAGAGGAGTAGTCCTTCTTCTCTATAGCGGTTTGAATGAATTGATTGAGGTCGGCGCTGTTTCCTCTTATCTCTGTCAGAGTGTTGGAATGGTCCCGCAGCGGCGCTGCTTGTAAGCGGGCAAGAATCGACGGCTGAGCTGTCGGAAGCTCGAGCGGTGCGTTAAGCGAGGATGGAGTCTGCTGGGCAAACTTCGTCATATCGATTCCTTCAAAGAGCGCGCGAATCTAAAAAAGATACGCCACCACTGTTATGTGGCTCCGCGAAGTGACGTGTCACTTTTCTGCGGGCGATCACCGCGAAATGGCCCCGAATCTGGCGAAAATGAAAAAATATTTTTTGAGATCGGACAGCTGAGATCTGATCCGTACTCGTAACGCAAACGCGTTGAAGTTGTTACGCAAATCACTGGCCGGACCCCGGACATAACGATCATGAGACTAAACGATAGGTGTAATTCGTCTCGTGGAGAAAAGGTTATGGCAGGCTGGGCACAAACATTAGGCAACATCGGAGCGAGCTTCGCTCAAGGACTCGGACAGGGGATGGGCGCCGGCGCAACCGGCGGCGGACAAGCTCAGTTTGTCAATACCGGGTACCAGCAAGGCGGAACTTCGGTACTAAACGGAATGAACGCGCAGGTGTTGCCGGCAGTGAACCGGGGCGCTACCTCGAACGCTTACAACTCGGCTCCGACGGCCGCGATCATTAAAGACATCGTTGAGCAGATCAAAGCGGCAAATGGTGACCAGCTTCCAGAATGGCTGAAAGGTGTAACGGAGAATGGTGCGAGCCAAAATGGGCAGCGAGGCGGCTCGACGGTAACGATCACGAATCGGGCCCAGGTACTTGGGGCGATCACCCGCCACATGGCTGAAGTTGCCCAGATGTTCGCGAGCAGTGACTCCGCTGGACAGCAACAGTTCCAGGAGATTCTGCAAGGTCTGAATATCGTCGCCCGGCGCGCCGGATACAATGACTATCGCGGAATTGCCGCAACAAATCGCTGGGATCTCCAAGCCCGGCTGAACTCCGGTGATTCGATGTTGAATCAATCGGTTGTCGGCGGAGCCGCACCGTTCAGCGTGTGGCCGGCATTGAACAACGGAGGTTTCGGAGGCGGAACCGGCAGCGGAATCATGAATCTGATTGGCGGAGGGATGAATCTCCTCGCGATCGGAATGCAGAATAAGCAACAGGAGCAACAACTGAGTGCGGCGAATCTGGTCGCACAAGCGCGCGGTCCTCGATACGTCGAACCAGTGACTGTGCCGGTTGGAACGACGCTGCAGCTGGCGGTTGAGCCGGCTCCGGCTCCCGTCGTCAATAGCAATACGAGGTTCGCTTAACGCAAAGACTAAGCGCACGACCCAAGAGGTTCTGATATGACATACCAACAACCAGCAGTTTTGCCGACAGTAGCTCCTAACGTTGGAACACCGTTCCAACAGCTTCGGATGCAGATGACGGGTATGGCGCAGGATGTGATTGCGCTCCTCGAGACCAGCGATCCTGCAGCGGCGAATTCAATGAAGCAATCGCTTCAACGGTTCGGAACCTCGACCAGCGGGGCGGCCTTCTCGGATCTCTCACAAAAGCTCTACAACGCGCTATTTGTGAACACGGCCGCCGGTATGCAGGATCCCGCTGAACAAGCGCGGCTTCAGTATCAATACCAGGACACGATGGCGACGATGCTCGGCGTTTCGGGCCGTAACCGCGGCGCTTCAGACCCAAGCGTGCTTGCCGGCGCATACGGAAACTCCGTTGCACTCCGCGAAGCCTACGACGCACTCTATTTTCAATCGACTCAGCTGGGCGGCGGGACGAATCCGGGCGTTTCAAACTATGGCAACCTCGTCTTCCCGGGATTTGGTCAGAATCGTCAGCCCCAATATGGCGCAATGGGCGGCCAGCTCGCAGCGACGCTCGCGATCAATTTCGGGATCTCATCTGGCGAGCTGAATCAGATTAACAGTCAGAATCCCGATGTCGACGCGGCAACGTGGCGCGGAAACCAGGTCATGGCCCGGTTGATGGTGATGATCGGCGGCAAGAGCGGATTCGATAACCTCAAGGTTACGCAAGAAGATGGTACGGAAGTTGTCATCTCCTTCGCTGATCTCTCGAAGAAGAAGGAATTCACTGCCGCAGAGTTTAACGCTATCCGGGCGAAGTTCTCGGAGTTCACGGGACTGCAGGATACGTATCTCGCGGGATACACGTTCCAGACCGCTGCTGATGGAACTGTCACTTCCACACTGACCGGCGGAAATACGGCGCTGATCGAGACTCTGCAAAAGGCAGCTCTAGCAATGCGCGGACGGGTCGACCCGGCCACGTTCCAGGCGGTTAATGCGGGGGTGATGTATCTCTCGCAGGTGACGAGTCTGATCGATCGACAGGCTAGAGGCACTTTGCCTGGATCAAATGGCCTTCCCGGCTCGACTCCTGGTGGATCGGATAACTTCTTCCTTACCTAAACCGTAACGTGAAACAGAAACTGCTCTTCTGCACCTGCCTAATACTGAGCGGGACCGGTGCGGCCCGAGCGGATTCGCTCGAGCCGCTCTTCGGTGATTCGAGTAGGGCAGGAAAGGCTAAGATTGAGGAGCCCTCCGAAGACTCTGCTCCCCAGGTCACGCGATCGCGCTCTGCCGAGCGTTTCAACGGTGCCGCAAACGAGAAAACAGTCTACGTCGGCGACGAGCCGGAAAGCCATATGCTTCCGCCGGATCAAACTCCGCCGGTTCGCGTAAACAAAGAGGCTCCGGGCCCGTTTATCGCGATGAAGAGAGCCTACGATGATGGTGACATGAAGACTGCGAATGCGTTCGCGGATCAGTATGTCCGCTACATGCAGCGCGTGATGTTCGAAGTCCGCGAGCTCTCGCAGATGATCGGCGAAGCGCTCGTACGCTCAAAGGCCCTCGAGGAAGATGACTGGGTTGGTGTCTCCCAGCTGATGAGCAAAGAGATGGCGCAGGCTCGGAAGGACAATCCGATCGCATTCAAAGCGACGCCGGAGATGGGACTTGAGCGCATCAAGGCCGATCCGAAGGGTGAGGCTGAGGTGTATGTATTCTGCTCGGTAGCAACCCGGTATTGCCGCGAAATGGGACCGGATATCGAACGGCTCTGGCAGATCGCTCGCCGCGATTCCTCTGTGAAGTTTGGGGTTTATCTGATTGGCGAGAGCCAAAAGGACTGGATTCGGGACTTCAGAGCTCACACCGGAATGACGATGCCCATTCAAGAAGGAAACGACCTCGCCAAGGCGATGCGAGTCTCCTTTGTGCCGGCAGTTGTGGTGCGCTCGCCGGCCACGAAGCAATCCTATCTTCGGACGGGATTGATGAACTTCACCCGGCTGTTCGAGTTTGTACGGGCGGTGCAGGGCAAGCGGCCGGAGCTGATGACCGCGGAGATGGATCTTGTGAATCAACCGATCGGACAACGTGAGCAGGCGACGGCGCGAGGCGAAACGCTTCACGGCGAAGAGCTTCCGACGAACATGCTGAGCGCTGCGGCTCGACAGCCAGCCGGCGCACCCGAACGGCTGCAAAAATTCTAACGCTGAGGGGCTTAGCAGATGGCCGCTACGACTGCAGGCACGGTTGTCGCGGCGGTCCTTGAGGGATCGGGCTACTACTCGCAGGCGCAGATCCTCGATACATTTCAACGGTTCTTCTCGGCGGGTGGAACACTCGTCTTCGTTCTCGTTTGCATGACCGGCCTCTTTCTGACGGTGCTGCAAGGCAGCTACCGTCCGATGCTCGCGCTCGTGCTCGGACCTTCGCTCTTCTATTTTCTTCTGGAGTATCGTGTGCCGCTCGACCCGCCTGCAAAACGGCTTGGCGGCGGCCAGACCGTCGATGTGGAGCGCGGCGTTACAGAGTCGAATCGCTATGCCCAGGCGCTTCCAGCGGCGAATGTCTCATGGTTCTTCAGCATCACGTCCCGTGTCTCAAGTCAGATTGTTAACTACACGACGAACTTCATCCTGCAGAAGGCCGACACGCAGGAGCTAAAGTTTCTAGCCCGGAAAGCGGCTCTCTCCGCGATCCTCGAGGCCGAGCCTTCGAGCTCAGAGCTGCAGAGCATGCTCTCCTTTACGATCTTGGATCGTTGCTCCGGGATGCTCTCCGGGATCTACAACCTTTCAAGCCTCGAGTTCTCCGATGCACACCGGGCAAACCTGGTGCTACTCGCCAACAATAATCCTCAAGCGACGGCCGCAATCGGCGACCTCGATATGCGAAAGGTCTATTGGCAGCAGTTTGCAGTCAATGGCGGCAAGGTGAACGTAACTCCGAGTGATGCGATGAAGGATTTCATCAAGCGTCAGACCTCGATGTTTCTCACTTCGGGAGCCGGGATCAACTACGCGCCGATTCTCGCGACAGATTTTCCTTCGGATCCGGCACGATTCGTGGCGGAAGAGGTTCCGAATCTGCACACGACTTGTGACAAGGCGATGAATGTCTTTGGGGACGCGGCGATGCTGCAAGGTGACTGGATTCATCAGTTCGTGATCCCCGGGACGCTGGAGGGCTCGTTGAACGATACCCCGGAGAACCGGGAAAAACTGTGTCGCGCGATCTCTGACAAGATTTTCCAGAGCTACGAATATACCAATCCTTGCAAGTTGGGGCAGATCGCAATGCTCTACATGGTCCGGAATCTCTTCAGCTCCATGGCGCTGAATTCGGCCGCTCAACGTGCGATTGACCGCTCTTCCACGACGAACAATTCCCTCTCCGATAAGTGCCGCGATCCGGAGCATGATAAAGACCTGGACGAGCTTTGCAGGACCATCACGATTACGCAGCCAAATCCGGGCTGGGGAGGCGTCACGGCGAACAATCTCGCAGATGTCGAGCAGGGAATTACATCGCGAATGTCGCTGAAGACTTCGATCGTGAGCTACGCGTACAACATTCCATACTATCAGGGCGTTTTACTCTATGTCATCGCGACTCTCTTTCCGTTCTGGGCGGTCATCGTACTCATGCCGGGCCGCGCCTCAATGTTTCTCCTCCTTCCACTCGCATTCTTCTGGGTGAAAAGCTGGGATATCGGCTTCGCATTGGTGTACATCCTCGATGGGTTGCTCTGGAATATTCTGCCGAGTCCAAAGCTTTTGCAGGACGGCTATAATCAATGGGGTGATCTGCCCGAGCTGCTGCGCGACCTCGGCGGCGCAGATCTCGGATATGACATGCTCGCGCACTATTACTTTGTTGCAATGTGCCTCGTCGCGGTTCCACTCATCTCCGGCTACGCGATCCTGCGCGGCCGAGGTGAGGTGATGGCGATTGTCTACCGTGAGCCCGCAATCAAGTCTCAACTTGATGAGGGACAGATCGATCCGCTTGAGTACAACCAAGAGCGTGACCTGAGTGCGTTCCAAGGAAAGCCGTCTGTGGTGACTCCGGATGAGAGTGCTCAGACGGCGGCCAATACCCCGCAGCAGAACGGGAATCGGCCCCCTCCAGGGGCGAGTGGGACGAACCCGAATGCCCGAGCCGGTCAGAATAATCAGGCCAACTGAAGCAACACGCCGATTAGGCGGATAAGCATAACAGAGTTAAGAAAAGCTAGAGACTTCAGATGCTTATCTGTCTAAAACGGTCGATTTCCGGACATATCGGTCTGTATGTGATCGTTCTAGTTCTGATCTGTTTCAGCACCTCGGCGTTTGCTCAGTCCGACAACGCGCTGTCCAGCGGAGCAGACTCGATTCAAGAGCTCGTCGAGCAGGGCAACGACCTTCTGCCCGAAAAATACGAAGGGGTTGCTCGCGAGTACGGCGGATACCGAAAATCACCGAACCTCTTTGGACGGAACTCAAGCGGTGGCAGCCGGCATCCCGACCTGAATCAATACAGCATGGAAGTCGGATTGAATCCTGCAGTCGCTGAGCGAGCGGGGATCTTTTATGGGGGCACCTGGGCAATTCCCACGCTCTCTCCGCCGCTCGATCTTTCCGTCGACGACGAGATCACGAAGTCCGCGATACCCCAGTTCCGCTTGATTAGCCGCTCATCCCCCGGTGGGGGGAAGGGCAGCATGCACGAAGAATTCATGGCAGATGAATGGCTGCGGGACGAGTACCTCGACATCTTTAAGACGACACGCGGAATCGCCGAGCTGACGCTGAGCTATCTCGACAAGACCGTCGCCGCCGGGCTCGCAACGGCGAAGCAGCAGGGTGACATGGACACCATGCAGCAGATGTTGAAGCAGATTAACCACAGCATGGCCAAGGTCGCGAACCCGGAGCAGTCCCGGCTTTACGATGATCTCGATGAGAAATTTGACGCGTGCATGAACGGGGTTGGATCAGGAAATCCGCCGCCGGCTGCCGGAGACCGGCCGACACCGGTCATTTTTGACGCCGTGGCTATCTGTCAGCTGAGAACCCCCGGATCGACGTTCTGCGGAGGGCCTCCGCGCTATCAAAGTTCGCCATACGCGTTCTGTATGTGCTGCGCTGAGTCCTCGAATTTTGCGAATCTGAGCACGGAAACCACGGGCTCGTCGACGGGCGTCCTGTACAATCAGGGCTTCAGTCTCGTTGATCGAATCTTTATGGGTCTCAAAGTGCCGGCGGGTAGGCTGCGAGTCGAGCATGATCCGGATGCGGTGACCAGCACCGTGGTATCCGCAACGCCCACAACGACGATCGATTTTCAGAAACCCTCGCCTGGCGGGTATAACGCGGGCGCGGCAATGATCGAATTCAGCGGCATGGTCCGCGCAGTTTACGGAGATCTCCTCTATACGGAGAAACGCAGTAATCCAATCAACGTGACGGCGGCCGACACGCGTACCACCGGAGCAATGGCGGGGAAGACCACAATCAAGTTCACTTCACCGCTCTTAAGCGTTCAACAGTGGGTGCGCGCGCTTCGAGATTTCGAGCACATAAAGCAGATATATCCATATGCCGGCGCTCTGGACTTCTCACGAGGTGTTCCGGGCGCAACTACAGACTCATGCCACTGGGAAACGAATGAAGGGATGTGGCTTCGTTATTGCTCTGCGCTCGGAACAGCGATGAAGTGGGGAATCTGTCCTTCGATCAACAATCTCATCAAATACGAGAAGGACAATACGCTTACCGCGCTGGCTGACGGAACCTACACCGGGTCCCTGGCTGTTCCCACCGGCTATGCAAATTGGCCACAGGCAATCATTCAGATGTGGTCAGAAGCTTCGATGGGAGGGGTGTTGCTGTCGCGGGCTGACGTCACTGCCATGGCGGAGATCAGCGACACGAACGAGGGGCAGCGACTTATCGCAGCATTCTGCGATACTTCAGCCGTTGAAGCGTTTCGCCGTCTCCATCGCAAAGTACACAGCCTGGCAAACGATATGCTCGCGGCAAATCGAAAGACAACAAAGGCAGAGAAAGAGCAATTCGTATCACTCATGCAGCGAGTCGATGATCAGCTCATCGCCGGTAAAGAAGACTCCTACTCGAAGGTCGACGATATTATTCTCGCTCTCGAGATGCAGAAGGACCGGAAGCGCGAAGCTCTTAGAAGCTCGCTCGTCGCAACGGGTAACGCCGCAGAGCGCCGTGCGCGCCGTGTCGGCGGGCTCTTTCACAACTTCGGCGGCGCATTTCCACGTTAAGGTTGTTTACGTGGAAACTACTGGGACCGCGGGCGGCCTCGCCCGCTTGCCGGTTCACGCGGCTGAGCAATGG
>CAYOAK010000007.1:0-34154 GCA_964401925.1 uncultured Bdellovibrionales bacterium
CAGGAAGCAGCTGCCGAAGAAGCTTATCGTCAAAGAACCTCTCAAAAGAGGTGGTAGGCGATGGCTTTTCCCTCATCCGGCACACTTATCTGCGCTGTTCTCGAGACTCTCGGGGGCTATTATCAGTCGTTCATTCTCGACAAACTGTCGGCGGCTCTCGTTCAGCCGGTCGCCGTACTGCTCTATGTCTCCGCGGTAATGATCGCGCTCGCGCGGTTCTTGATGCGGGGGAAGCTCGACTCTCTCTTTCTTTGGATCGTCATCGGTCCATTCCTCCTCTTTCAGGTTCTGCTGACACGGACACAGTCTCCGGGGACTATCTGGAGCTTCGCCGGTCAGCCGCGCAATCAGAGCGATGTTTGGGTTGAGGTGCGGGACTATCTCGGCATGCCGGCAACGGGCCCGGAAGCAGGAACTCCTCCCCCGAATCCGCCGATGGTCGCGTCGCTCTATCTGAAGTTCAATAATCTCACGAGCGCCGCCGTCCGAAATATCTCCGGCGTGCTTGCCGGAGCGAAGACCACTATCGATCTTTCATTTATTCTCAATTCCCAGATCGCATCCGGCATGCGTTCGGGAAGCGTCAGCGACACCGGACTGCACCAACTGATACACGGCCCGTTCCTCCGCGACTGCAACGGCATGCTTCGCGCCGCCGAAGGAATGAAGGACGAGACGAAATCGCGGAACTCACAGATCGAACAGGAACGGGTCTACGCAGATTCCGAGAGAGTTATCGTCAACCCGCGTGAAGCGAGCCATCAGGTCTTCGACTACTTGGCTACTCTCAAGACGAAGTATCCGGCCGGTTTTGACATCGCAATTACCGGCGAGCCCGCGCAGATGGCCACCTGGCTTGACCAAAACACCGCGCAGATGACCGAAAAGGTTGCAACGGACACCGGCCCGACCTCCACTGACGAGGCTCGAGCCAGTTTGCCCGAAACCATCACCTGCAAAGCGGTTTGGAACCTCGTCACATTTGGACTTTTCGAGTTCGGCGCAAGAGAGAACGCGCAGCGCCTCATTCTGGGTGAATCGGCCGGCATTGCGCCAGACGAAGTGCTGAGTGACCTGCTGTTAATCAAAGAGCGGGAGAACCTCACTGGCATTGAAAGGGCTCGGATGCTTCAAGTATCCACCCGGGTAGCAGCCAGCTACCTCCTTCGAAACGAACTGCGGCGTCAAAGCGGTGCCGCGTTCATCAATGAGTACTCGAAGAAGGGCTTTACGGTTCCTGTTATCGAAGGTCCCGGAGAGCGGGACCTCTCCGCGCTCGAGCGGACGAGGACTCAGTTCCTCGAATGGAAGGAGCGAAGCGGTGTATTCGCAGTTGCCTCCACCCTGCCCTACTATCAAGGAATCGGTCTCTATATTCTCAGCGTCGCGTTTCCGTTTTTTGCTGTGCTGCTGGTCATTCCGGGGAGACATTCCGGATTCTTGATGTGGTTCTTCCTCTGGCTTTGGCTGAAAAGCTGGGAGATCGGATTCACCGTCGTGATGCTCCTCTCGGACCTGCTCTTTCAATTGTTTAACTACGGAAGAGATCTTAACTCGGTCGATCTGCAGGAGGGCTGGAAATCCGATCTTGCCACCCACATGTTTGCGCTTCGAGAGCTTGACCCGTCATTCCAGCTCACCACTGTCTACGGAATAACGGGAGCCTGTCTCAGTGCAGTTCCGATCATCTCCTCGTACCTCATTCTTGGCTCGCTCAAAGGTGGTGCCGCGTTGATGTCGAAGGGCGTTGAGGCCCTTTCCGCGCCGATTTCGGAACACAGCTTTATGTTCGCCGGCGCCCGGCGAGGTATCAGTCAACGGATGCACGCCGCGGAAGACGAGTGGCGGCTCGGTGAAGAATACCTGGCTCGCTATAAACAAGGCGGCCCGTCACGGGGCGGTGGCGGCCTGGGCGGCAGATACGGTGGAAACACCGAAGCTGAGGAAGCTGCGCAGATCGACAACTCAGTTCGTGCGGGCGGAAATTACCAGGGACTGACCGGAAACGAGAGCCGTGCGCAAGCAATAGGGGCCGCGGATAAGGCGGGACATGCGGCTGGTGTCGCCGGCTCGTCACCTTATGCGTTGGACCTCGGCGCCGGATTACCCGGTTTCTCGGGCGGCTCGACGTTAGGGCCAGCGCTCGATGCTACAGCAGGGCGGATGATGACGCTCGCTCGAGGACGGGAGACGGTCCAGTCACAACGATTGAGAGCTTATCTTACGACTCGGGAAATTGACCTTGCGAAGGAAACGGCAAGTGCACCGTTCGACACTTACAATCTCCTCGAGGTGCAGCGCCGATCGGTTATCTCTCGGATCGCCGGCGCCTTCGAAGTTCCCTGGGCGGTACAGGATGGTGACTGGGACGCGATCCTCGACGCACGATTCGCCTACTACCTGCAGCGAGTTGATAATCAGGTAACAGCGCAGAACGCGTTTCTCTCGGCATTCCCGGGATATGACATGTTCGCGAAGACCGGCGGCCTCTCGATGCGGGATGTCACCGCTTGGTCGGCGTTCCATGATTTCCGGCAGGAAAACAAGGAAACCTCTCAAGACTATACTTCGACAATCGCCGTGTTGCCCCACGGCCAGGGCCAGATTCTGCAAGAAGGTGAAGAGTCGGTAACCTTGTCAACGGAGAATGGAGTCGTCGTGAACGTCAATGACGGACTTGTCATGTTCAAGGGCGATCTCGGCGGCGGCCGCGGAAATGGTGTCATCCTCCGGCATCGAAATGGAACTTTCTCGGTTCTCTCGGGACTGGATTATCTCGAAGAGGATTACGAAGAGGGAGATTTCATCCTCGGTGGAAAGGAACTCGGAAGGGCCGGCACATTCGAGTTCTCCGTCGCTCGAAGAGTCGGCGTTGACGAATACAGTCTGCTCTCACCCGGACCGCTCCTCTCCGGACAGTTTTCCCCCACGAAAAGCAAAGAGCTTCCTGATGACCTCGCGAGAATCTTTGCGGATTTCAATCGAAAAGCGATTGAGAGGAATTTCGAGGCGATTCCGCCTTCGCGTGTCCGCTAGGTTACCGTTACTTCTTCAGCACTTCCATTCGCTCTTCAGCAAGGAATGATGTGAGCGATGCGAAGAATCGCGGATCGTTTCCGGCTTCGACCGCAGCGCTCTTCATTTCGAAGAACACCCGATCCGTTGCTCCTTTTGCCCGCAGATTATTGATCCAAGCGAGCCGCACCTTCACGTTCTGCGGATGATCTGCAGCTAAGGCCTCGAGCTCGTCTGCCTGAGGGTTCTGCAAGGAGATACTTTCTGCGAGCAGCTCCGCCGCGAACGAAGAGCTACGCTCGGAGAGCTCATAGGCGCGTCGAGCGAGGGGCTCGGCCTCCAGGGGAGCGGGCATGAGGAGATGGAGCTGCGCACAGAGGGAAGCGTACGCCGATTGCAAGATCTTTGGCTGGCTTCCCACTGCTGGTTTCAAATGAAGAAGCGCCTTCTCAGGTAACTCCACTTCACGAAGCTGAAGCGCTTCATCAATTCCGAAGAGCTGAAGCATAAACTGCGACGCTGGATCAGTGACGCCCTTCTTTGACAACAAGGCGATCGCGCGCTCCTTCGGTGGCAGAAGTGCAACCAGCTCTAGTTCGGCGAGCAGCCCGGCGCTTCCATTGGCTTCCAACACACTCGACAGACGGCCGAAACATTCTAGACGGCTGAGCAGCGGGAGAAGATCCCCGGTCGCCATGGTTGTGCCGTCGTCCGCCGGAACCGCAGTCCAGGTCTTCCCGCGGAGTGCCCGGATGTTCTGAATCGCCGGCAGGACACCGGGTCGATAGATCTGTAAGCGATTGCGAAGGCGGTGAACGAGCTCGGGTGCAGTGGAATCAAGCTCCATGACACCGGCGAGAACTGCGGAAGCCGTCATCTCAATTTGCTCATCCGGAACGAGGGTCAGATTCGCGAGCAGCGTGATCCGGTCGTCATTCGAAATGTCCGATCCGAGCAAGGTTCGATAAAGTTGAGCGGCGCTGCGAAGACCCCGGCTCTTTTCCTCAAATCCGATGGGCGGAAGAATTAATCCCTGCGAGTAGAGCGACGAGTCGCTTCCCGCGCTATCGCCGGGGAAGCAGCGTGCATAGAAGAACGCGGAGCTGTCACTCAGTAGCGCTTGTACAACTTTCTGGATCGCGCCGACATTCTCCGCTGGGATGACCTCGAGCCCTGCGATCTGCGGCGATGCAAACGAGAGCAGCCCCAGCACAACGGACGAGAGCCTTCGGTCGTGCAGTGAGCGTTCCCGAACCTGGTTCAAAAACGTCGGGTAGCTGCCTGAAGTCCCAAATAAGGCGTCACGCAAAACAGCAGTAAGCGGCAGCCGGAGCTCATTTCCTCTTCCGATGATCTTTCCGCGCGTTGCTGAGAGGAAAACGTCCGTTTCGTATCGATCGCTCCCTGCAAGCTGAATGTCTGCTTCTTCTAGGCAGAGCGTCCAGACATCATGGAGAAACGCTCCGACGTAGGCGACGATCTCGTCGAACAGCTCGAGCTCGCCGGTGGTCAAGAAAGTCTTGGTTCGAAGCTGCGTTGCCAGGAGATCAAGCGTGCCGATCGCCGGCCACGAGAGATCGAGCTGGTACCGCGGAAACGAGCGAAAAAGCTCCTCATGACGGGTGCGAATCGTTTGCGCGCGTTGGGCGAGAGCCTCGGAAATCATCGTTGTCTTCTATCAGCATGTCCCCGATCCCGGTTAGCGGCAAAATAGTCCTTGACCAGAGTGTAGGTTATGACCTACAATATCAAATGAATGGAAGTAACTGCAAAATTGCTTAAGGTTTACATCGACGAGAGAGGTCGCATTCCTTTTGCAGATTGGCTTAAAGCTCTTCGTGATGAGCGAGCAAAACAGAAGATTCAAGTAAGGCTTGCTCGCGCGCGATTAGGAAACTTTGGCGTGGTACGCCCGGTTGGCCAAGGACTTTCAGAATTAGTTATCGACTATGGGCCTGGATATCGAATCTATTTTGGGCAGACTGGTGATGAGATTGTGATTTTGCTGATCGGGGGTGACAAAAGCACTCAGAGCGAAGACATAAAACTTGCGGGAGAGTATTGGCATGACTACCAAGAACAAAAGAAGACAGCTGACTATTGATTATAAAGATCTTCTTTTAGAAGATCTAAAGGATCTCGACTATGCGGCGGGTTATCTTACGACAGCTTTAGAGGAAGGCCAGGATGTCTTTCTTCTCGCAGTTAAAGATGTAGCTCAAGCTTTAGGAGGAATGACTCAGCTCGCTAAATCGACAGAACTTAATCGGGAAAATCTCTATGACATATTTTCGAAAGACGGAAATCCTCGCTTATCAAGTATTATTCCAATCTTAGATAATCTAGGATTTGACGTTAAGTTCATCCCGAAATTGCAGAGGCCATAAGCCGCTTAAGCATTAGCCGATTCGAGTCCGCCTTCTTTCAGTATTTCGGCGTCGGCAAAAGCTTCTGGGGCGACAGGTGCGTAGGGGGCAACACAATCCCGACCGATTCCCAGAGGACATGATGTTCCAGCTCAATGCTGAAGAAGCACAAGAGCTTGCACGTTCAAGGTCACAAACTGTGACCTTAAAGCCCACTCGTAGCGTCGATTCGGGAGCTGCTCGAAACTCGAAAGATTCATGATTCATATACTGGGACCGCAGGCGTCTCGCCTGCTTACAGATAATTGAGGCGGCACTGAGCCCGATCAATGTTCAAGTGCGCAAACCGGGAAACGGACGGGGACGTCCGCGATCCCGTGGGTCGCCTCTATTTACCTCCCGATGGAAACCAGATCTCTCGTAAAGCAAAAGTGAGGTTCGGGGCGGACTTCTCGGTAAGGCACACCGGTTCGATTACACTCACGCTCTGTTCTTCAATGCTTGGCGGAGAGCCAAGCACAACCTCGATCCCCCACTGCTTGAGCGCAATGCGTTGATCGGCGGTGACCATTCCCCCGGGAGCAAGCAGAACATTTGTATATTGCAGATCCTTCCGCTTCAGGGTCTCGAATGCTTTTCGAAGCTCTTGCCCAAGCGCATCCGTGCTCAGCTCGGAGAACCGAATCGCTCTCTCGCCCATTGTCCCCAGCGTATGGCCGCGCTGCGCTATCTCTCGAACCTCTTCCCAATTCATGAACTGCCGGTTCAACCTCGGCGGTGGAAGCCGTTCTGTGAATTGCAAAAGCTCCTCAAGCACACTTACTCGGAGCGCAGGTGCCGAGTCCCAAAGACATTCCAAGAGCAGCTGGACCTTCTTTGGAGTGATGCCCAGATCCGGATCGCGCTCACGCCAGAACTCATTGAAGACCGGGTCGAGGGATTGAAAGCCTTGAATCGGAACCTGATATTTCTGAAGGACAGACAACGTGATCTCAATTTTCTGAAACCAGAAGAGATCCTGCGTTCCGATAAAAGCTGGTGGGATGAAAAATGCCGCCTTGATGTTCAGCGCATCGAGGACTGGGAGCACTGTCTGATAGTGCTCAAGGTATCCGCCGCTGAAAACAAGAGAGACCGTCGGGCGCTCTACCGTCCTCTTTTCCACAATTCCCGCTGCGGCCGAGCGAAGCTCCTCGATCGAATGTTCCCGATGGAGAAAATCGATCAGCTTGCGAAAGTTGCGCGTATCAAGGAACCGGTCGGGACTGAGGTCCACCTCGTCGATCCCCTTTCCCCGAACTCGTTCAAACTGCAGGATCCGGATCCCCTGCCCCTCGGCTAAACGCTTCCCCTCCTTCAGTTTCCGCCCGAGGCGGCCTGGACCCAGGAGGTGACGGACCGACAGCATTTGGAATAGCTGGATCAGAACTGATATAAACGGGCTGTTGTTTGGCTGAGTCATCTCGGCGGGATCCTGGGCAACACGGATGAAGGCTGTGATTTCAGCCATCTGCCACGCTTTGCGTGACGTTTGAAAAGGGAATTTTCATCAGAACCTGGGCCATAAGGCCTCCGGATGATTCTGAGAAGTGCGTTAGAAGGGCTGTTCGTTTCGAATCGTACGGCCGTCTAGTGAGCATAACTAACCAACATAGGCAGAACTGGCCGGCTTTTTCGGTCTTTTCTGGCGCGCTTTCACATCTCTGGGACGGGTAGATTCTTCTGCACTTCAGACGGCGTTCTGTACGCCGCCTGAGGTGTAGTTCTCATCCAATAGGTTATTTTAGGTTTATTAATAGTTAGTTCAAAAATTTTGTTCAGATAAAGAGTGTCATGGGACGTGGAGTCTCCTCTTGAAGCGATTCAACAGGAGATCTCCACCACCATGTCTACCCAACCCAATCGCAACGATTCCCGCGGCTCTTCGGAGTCCGCCAACGTTAGTTATGACCGCGCGCCCCGTAAGCATCGGGCAAAGCGTTCCAAGGCTAACATCACCCCCATCAGCGCCTGGATGTTCTTCATCCGCCTCCGGATGCTCCTCGCCATGACCGACACCACCAACACGCGGTTCATCTCCTTCGAGGTGCTCCGCAGCCTGCTCGGCTCCGACAAGGAAGGCAAGGGCCGGTGGTACCGCCACTCGCCCACGCCTTTCCTCAAGGAAAAGACCCTGCCGATGATCAGCTTCGACACGGTGACGCCACACGAGGGAGTCGAACTCGACCCTCTGGCGTTTCCCGTTGGGAGCTTCATCCAGTGGCCCGACGGGCTGGTCGGCATCACCAATACCAGTTCCGGGGCGGTGCAAGCCTGCTTCGTGAACTTGGATCACTGGTATGTCGACGACGACGGTCAAACGGTGTGGTCGCACTCCCACCGGACCGTGCAGTACGACCGGATCGCGGAAGACGCGTGGTCCCTGGCCTTCCACCACGAAACCAAGGGCGATGGCGACAAGGTTGTCCGTCGCAACTTCCGCCGCCCGGCATTCTGCGGCAAGGCGGTCCTGGCGCCAGTGTTCGAACTGGACCTGCAGGCGGTCGCGCTGAAGCCCGTGGAGTTGATGGTGATGGACGCACGCCGCGGCTGGGGCGCCGGCTTGGCGGACCTGCCAGTCGGTGAATCAACCTGGGCCGATGGCGCCGTTCAGGTCATCCGCTACTCCCATAACCCGGAGACCGGTTTGGAACTTCCCGACTATGAAGTCCTCGTGGACATCAAGGAAGGGATACGAGTTGAGCGTTACCACGCGCAATTCGGAAAAGTGAAGAACCTGGTCGGCGAGGAAATCGACGGCTGGAACGTGGAATACTTCGGGGCCATCCGGTCCGAAGAGCTGCGTGACACCCGCGAGCCGCAACTGGAAGCGACGGCGTTTCGGCGCACCGCGCCCGAAGCCTTTGCGACTGCTCCGGCGACCCCCACGTCGGGACCGAGAGTGCTGCGGCCTCGCTAAGCAACCCTTAGCGCTGGCGTTCGAGACGGGACAGGGTAGCTCTCATCCGAACATTAAATTGAACTAGCAACAGTTCACTTTAGCGTTCGGATGAGGGCTACCCTCAACCTTTTTTTTAGCATTATCAGCTAGTTACAAAACCTCTGCTGCGGTCTATCGGAGACCACGCGGAAGGCTCCGAAGGTGTCACCATCAGTTCAAATCAGACCATAACAGCGATAGCCGGATATTGACGGCTTTTGAAAGGAACTCTGGCAAATGTCCACCCCCGCGCTCGCGCCCAAGGTTACTGCACTCTTCGATCGCTTCGAAAAGGATCTGCGTGAGTCCGCGAAGGATCTTCTCCAAGCTCACGACGAGGCGACGAAAGCTGCACAGTCAAAGGACATTACTCAAAAAATGCAGGGTGAGGCTGCACTCATAGCGTTGAAGCCGGCAAAAGATCTTTACGACGCCGAGATTCGGAAAGTTTTCAATTCCGCAACGACAGCCACTGCAACCGGCGGACAGGCGGAGATCGCCGCCGCTGAAACGCAGATGAAGAAGTCGCTCGCCGTTGTCGGTCAGATCTCTAAGGATCCACTCCAAGCGGCATTGAGCACGGCGGCCAAGCAGGACCCGAAGCAGATTCTCGAGAGCTTCGAGAAGGCGCAAGAGCGACTGGCCAAAGTTGCCGTTGAGCGCGCCGAGTTTCTCCGCAACAAATATGAGTTCTACACACCCGGTGAACAGGCCCGGCATGCATCGCACGTCTCCAAAGGGGTAAACATCCTCGGAATGGAGGTTGAAACTCCTCACGAGTTCCGCCATCAGGAGGGTCGAAAGAGCGCGCTCGCAGAGATTCCGAAGCTCGAGAAGGAGCTTGCTGCTCTCAATAAAAATCCGATTCTCACTAGCAAACCCGAAACACTTTCAGCGATCGGCGGGGAAGGTCATCTGTCCCAGCGCGACCAGCACTACCAGCTCGCCGCTCGCAAGGAGACGATTGAAAAGCGCCTTCAGTCGATCGATGTGTATGTGAACGGTCCGCTGCGAGAAATTAACGCCTCCATCGAAACGGCGAAGGGTGCCGAAATGATGGCGAGGGCTGCACGTGAGATGCGTCTTCATCTCGGCGACCGGAAGCTTACGCCGACCGAGAAGCTGGGAATGCAGCAGTTCTCGCAGGTGACGCAAGCGATGGCCACCAATCTCTACGAGAACCATCAGCAGATGTGGAGAGCAGGTGCTTCCGGCGCAACCTATTCCAATCCGCTGGAGATGCTCGGGATGTTCAAGCTCGCGCAAGGCGCACTCGCGTTTGCTCCTGCCTTGGCACGAGGTTTCGCGGGTGGAGCGTTCGAGACGGCTTCAGCTGTCAGGAACGTATGGTCGGAGCTCGGCTCCGGCGGATTTAACATTGGCGGAATGACACCCGCATATGGGGTTTACGGCGGCGGCGGCGGAGCAACGATTACAGCGATCGGTGTGCGGACGGCTCCGGGCCTGGCACTTCCGGGCGGTACCGCGGTCATCGAAGGCGGCACCATCATGATGATGGGCAGCTTCGGGCACAAAGGCGGGAAAGGTGGTGGTGGCGGTGGCAACCAGGGCGGCGGCGGCGGTAACTATGGCGGTGGCGGTGGCGGTAACTACGGCGGTGGTGGCGGCAGTGGTCAACCGAATATTGTCATTCAAATGCCCGACCAGGGCGGCGGCGGCGGCGGATTCGGCAACTTCCTGAAGATCGGTGGAACTATCGGCGGCGGAATCATGGCGGTGATCGCCTTCATGTACGTCCAAAAACAGCAGGGGGGATTGTTCTCGACACAGTCCGATGCAGAGGCAATTAACGCCGAAGTGAGTAAGCTCCTTCGGGATCCGGTTGCGTCCAAGATCATTACCGACGAAGTCGGAAAGCGAAGACTAAACCCGAGCTACGAACCCAAGGGTCTCACCGGCGTTCAGTACAAAGCGTTTCAAGACCTGCTGAAACTCGCTTCAGGATCCGATCAGAGCCAAACAGACGCGGGGTCAAAGGCATTCGATGCCGAGATCGGAACGAAGCTCGCTACCGATCCATTCTTCCAGGCATACACAGAAGTCCTCGTTCAGAAGAAGACTATCGGCTTGCCGAATCCGGCCAATCCCAGTCAGAAGATCGGAGGCGAGAACTGGGAACCCGTGGTCTATGAAGTCGATCCCAATCTTCAAGAGGCACGAAGAAAACTCCATCAGCCCGAATTAGAACTCCCCAAGGATATGAAGGAGTATCAACTGATAATCGCCGGCTACAAACGCCGGGTGAAGGAAGCTGCGGAAGCGCAAACCGCCGTGAAAACTGCGGGAACACAGGACAGCGTGCGTGGCGCGAACAGTTCCACGATTACGGTCAACAACCAGCAAAAACGGGTTCTCGACCAGCAGGAAAAGGTCGTCAACCGGGATGCTGCATTGCGAGAGGGAGTTGTGACGCCTGAGCTCATCGATCAGGTCCGGAGATCCAGCCAATACTCTGCAGACGGAAATCCTGATGCGCTCGGCCGCAACCAGACGCAAAAGAAGGGCGCGACGAAGCACAAGATCGAATAGGATCTGGCTTCCGCCCTAACTTCCCACATTGTTGTCTTATCGCTGTCGACGCGCTTTTGCGTTGCTGGCGTACTTCTTGCGCACACGCTGATCCGACCGCCGTATAAACTCAATATACGGTTTTATTAATCCGGAAGGATTCGGTTATGGCAGCTTCGGCGCAAACTACACAGGTTACCTCTCTCTTTGATCGCTTCGAAAAAGAGTTTCAAACAACTGCAAAAGATTTCCTCAAAGCCTACGATGAGGCGACAAAGGCCGCGCAATCAAAGCGCGCCGATGAAAGAGCGATTGGTGAAGCCGCGCTGATTGCCCTCAAGCCTGCTAAGGCGCTCTACGATGCGGAGTTGAGAAAGGTATTCAATACTTCCACGGTTGCAGCCGCATCAGGCGGAAAAGCCGAGATGTCTGCCGCAGAAGCGCAGATGAAGAAGTCGTTGGCTGTCGTTGGACAGATTGCCAAAGACCCCATGCAAGCGGCGCTAAGCACGGCCTCAAAGCAGGATTCGAGAAAGCTGCTTGAGGATCTAGAACAGGCTAACGCTCGGCTGGCAAAAGCTGCTGTGGAACGCGCAGAATTTCTGCGCGAAAAGTTCGAATTCTACACGCCGGAGGAGCAGAAGCGCCGGGCAGCTCGAACAATCAAGGGCAATGTTCTCGGTATCGAGAATGAAAGCCCGCATGAATTCCGCCAGCAAGATGCCCGAAAGGAAGCTCTCGCGAAATTGCCCAAACTCCAGACCGAGCTTGAGCAGTTAAACAAGAGTCCGCTGCTCCAGCTCAAGCCGGAAACCCTCTCGACATTCAGCAGAGAGGGCGGAATGTCGCAGCAAGAGCGTCACTTTCAACTCGCCGGTCGAAAGGCGGATCTCGAAAGGCAGATCAAGGCAATCGATCAGCTTGTGCACGGGCCCGAGCGTGAGATCAACGCTTCGATTCATACGGCACAAGGCGCGGAAATGATGGCGAGAGCCGCTCGAACAATGCGAGAGCAACTCGGAAGTCGGCGGCTTACGGCGGAGGAGAAACTCGGCGTTCAACAGTTCGCTCAGATGACTCGGACAATGGCATCCGCTGTTCATGAAAATCACCAGCAAATGTGGAGAGCAGGTGCCTCAGGTGCGGTAGCCTCAAACCCGCTTGAGATGCTTGCGATGTTTAAGCTCGCTCAAGGAGCGCTCGCGTTCGCGCCTGCAGTCGGCAACGCCGTGAGAGCGGGGGCGGCCGATACGTTTAGTTCAATAGGCAATATCTGGAGCAACATCGGAACCGGGCTCGGTGACTTCGGCGGGATGGTTCCGGCCTACGGAGGCTACGGCGGGGGCGGTGGTATGGCGATTACGGCTGTCGGTGTCCGCGCTCCGGCGGTGCTCTATCCGGGTGGTGCCGCTGTCGCTCAAGGTGGAACGATCATGATGATGTCCAGCTTTGGGCACAAACCTGACCCGGCTGACGAGGTGTCCGTACCAACAACTACAGCTGGCGGCGGCGGCCCTCCCGGAGGCCCTCCAAACGTGACCGTAATTAACAATCTTCCGGGTGATGGAACTCTCATGAAGTTCGTGAAGGTCGCTACTCCCGTCCTGACTTTGGCAACGCTTCTCGTCGTGGGATTAAATCAGGGAAGTCGAGAAGCGACCCAAGCTGAGGCACTTGGAATAGACGCCGAAGTCGCGACCTTACTCCGAGATCCTGTCCGTTCAAAGAAGATCGTCGCGGAAGTCGCAAAGAGGCGGCTTAACTCGAGTTACGAACCAAGCGGTCTTACGGGAGTGGAAAACCGCGCATTTCAGGAGTTTCTCAAGCTCGCTTCCGGCTCGGATGCAAGTCAGAACGAAGCCGGATCGAAGGCGCTTGAAAGTCAGATAGGCATGAAGCTGGCGACTGACTCGTATTACAAAGCCTACACGGAAGTTCTCGTTCAGAAAAAAACCGTCGGTCTGCCTGATCTCACGAATCCGAAAGTGCGGGTAGGCCGAGAGAACTGGGAACCTAGCGTCAGCGTTGCAGATGAGCACCTCCAAGCGGCCCGAAAGGATCTTGGAATACCGCCGCTCAATCTCAAGAATCGAGCTGACTTTGATGAATACCAACTGATCATCGCTGGATACAAGCGTCGAGTGAAGGAAGCTGCCGAGGCGCAAGGAGCGGTCAAGGCGGCTGGAACTCAAGATGTAACTCGCGGAATGCAGGAGGCGCAGAGAGAAGCTGCACTTCAGGACAAAAAAGTCGGAATCGAACAACAGAAACTCACGGAGGCTCAATCACGTATTCCGATTGGAGCCATTACGCCCGAGCTCGTAGAGCAGGTAAGACGCTCAGCTCAGTTTGCCGCAGACGGAAATCCGGACGCTCTTCGCCAACAAAAGAAAGATGCTCCAAAGCCGAAGTATAAGATCGAATAGCGCGTCGAACTAACGGCGAAACAGCCGAAACCGGAATCGCGGCCGCACTCTGCGCAGCAGCAACCGATTCCAAATCGCCCGGACCATGTCGCCGAACCGCCGGAAGCTCGTGATGATCAGCCCGGCGAATACCGGCTCGCCGCCACCGCCACCCGGAAGTTTCGGCGCTGCCGCGTCGCCGCCACCCGGACGTCCGGAACCTGAAGAACTGTCTCCTCCGCCGCCGCCGCCAAAAAGACTTCTTCGATCTGGTTCGGGAGCAAATTGGCTCTTTCCGAGCTGCGAGGTGAAATCCGGGTTCGATACCGCCTGTTGAACGGCGATCGAAGGCGCAGCATTTGAGACTTCTACGCCACGGAGCGCACCGAGTTGAAGCTCACTTCGCGCGGCAATCGGCACAGACGAAGCTCCGTCACTGATTGGTGCCGCCGCCGGAACAGCTCGTTCAACTGACAATGAAGGAACCCCTGAAGAGGCCGTGACTGCAAGCTTCGGAAGATCACCCGGCTGCGCCGCCGGCATGACCGGTGCGTTCGCGCGCTGCCGCTTATCGTCGTTTTCATCGAAGAGCGACATCGAACACCGAAGTTATGAGCCGATGATATCGTCGGGAGGAGGCGGCTGATTAGCTGCGAGGAAGAAGTTATCGTCCCCGCCGACAGCCGCAACCTGGTCGGACGAACCGAGTCCGGCCGCTTCACGCGCTGCTTGCTCTTCTTCGAGCTTCTTCTGCTCTCGCATCTGATCGAGATACTTCAGATTCTCTTCGACGCTATCCACGTCGCTATAGACATAGGCAAGGAAGAACTCTGTGATCGACGACTGACGTGACAGCAACTCCAGCGTCAGCATGAGGACAGTCGCGAGATTCTCAGCGTTCTGCGTTTCGAACGCTTCCCACCACTCGCGAGCAACACCGGTGGTGTTCTCCCAATCAAGCTTCTTTTTCGCCTGCTCAAGGAGCTCCTTGATCTCGGCACTGCTCGCACCGGAGACACCTGCGGGCTTCGCTGCTTCTCCGAACTTCTCCTCGTAATGGATCGGTGCTTCACGCATCTTGAGCTCGTTGTCGTGGCTCTGTGCGGCCTCGATCCGCGCATGCATGTCGGGCACTTCGTAATACGGCGTCAGGAAGCCCTGAAACACCGGACTGTTCGGCAGGAAGAAGGTGTTGATGTTATCCGGCGGACGGCCAATTTCATCCGGTGTAAGCACGGCGCGCTGTTGTACCTGCTCCTGAGTTCCTCTGTTCTTGCTCGCGAAGTTCTCGATGATCTTCCGGTTTGTTCCGGAGTTCGCGGTCTTGAACCGGATCGTCATCGTTCCGGTCTCTTTGGACGCCCATTCCGAATCTTGGAAGTCGAGCATCGGCATCAGGATCTTCGAGCTGAAGCCCGCGATGACCGAATCGGCGTCGGTGTTATAGTTCGCCTTGATCTGCCCGATTGACTGAATTGCCGCGACGATGCTGACGTTACGTGAACGCAACGTGTTCAACTTTACGTGGATGTCCGGCAGACGGCCGAGCGCAGATGCAAATTCGTCGATTACGAGTCCTACCGGACGGGGAAGCTTTGCTCCCGGGAAGGACTCGGCACGTTTCGTGAGGAAGCGCAGAATCTCGACCACGAGAGTGTTCGCGAGCGGCCGAAGCATTTCGATTTCAGATTCCCGCAGCTCAACGATAAGCAGGGTCGGCTCGTGGATCAGGGATTCGAGATCAAGCTCGTTTAGTGCCGTTGTCGCGCGGATGGTGCTCAAGTCCCACGCACTCAGGCGCATCCCGAGCTCAGAGAGAACGGTGTCAGCGTTTTGAGACCCTGAGCGCGCAAGCTCCACGAAGGTGCGCGCATTTCTGATCGCATGAGGATGAGCTTCGAGCCAATCGCAGAGCGGCATCTTTCCGGAGTGCAGCAGCTCGTGAATGCGCGGCATCGAAAGGATTTCGCTCGAATCGTTCAGCAGCCCCACCATCATGGCGTTCAGCAGCTGGAGGGCGTTGTTCCGGAAGAACGGGGAGTCAGACTTTGAATTCGCTACGTCCGTCGCCATGATGACGGTGTTTGCGATCAGCTTTGCGTCGGTGTCGTCGGTCACCTTGGCGAGGATGTTCCAGCTGAGCGAACGACCCATGTCGAGAGGGTTGAAGAGCAGAAGCTTCTTCTTCGGATTATACTTCCGGGTCATCCCGGCGAGCTTGCCCCACATTTCAGGCTTCGAGTCGATGACGATCGTCGAGCGCTCGGGGCAGAGACAGTCATTATAGAGAACGGGAAGGATCGCTTTTGTGGTCTTACCACCCCCGGTCTTCGCGATAATCAGAACGTGACGGTTACGCTCTTCGCTTGGAATCGAAAGCTTATTCCCGGGAACGGTTGCTCCGTCGCTGCCTCGGACACCTGAGACATAGAGGACGGTGTCGAGCTTTACCGGAGGACGAATCCATTTCTTGATCTGATCTCTATTTGCAAGATCAGAGGAGCCGAGCTCGTTTCCTCTCGAGCGCTTCGGACGCGAAGCGCCGCCGGCTCGTTTTCTTGCTTGGACAACGATCAACGTCACCACTGCAGCGACACAGAGAAAGATCACTCCGTAGAAGTGCAGCATCGTGAACCCGCTGAACGGGCCAAACGATCGGCACGACACCTCGAAGTGGTCACAGATCAATGTATCCGCAGATTTATCGAACATACGTCTGAAGAGTTTACCCCGGATTCCCTCCCCCCATATCTGTTATGGAGCGGAATTCGCTTCTGATATTCGAAGGAGCACTGGAAATCGACGATTTTTTGCCGTCTTTCCGACGAGTTAGCTCGGGTTATCTGTATGCGACACGACCGCGGGCGCCCTCACCATAACGGAACGTGAAGACGATCGTTACAGGTTCATCTTGAAACCGACACCGATCAATAGAAACGGATAATCCGTTCAGCGTAACTCAACTTTGAGAAGTCTCTATGGCAGGTTTAGCAGGCACACTACACGTCCCCGGAATGGCGATGCAGGCAGCAGGTGCGGCACCGAAAGAAGATCCGGCGGCAAAACTTCTCCGTGAGAACCGGGAGAGGGCATCTGCCGAAACTGACAAGGCGATGGGGCGGTGGAGCTCGGCGCAAGGACAAGCAGAGTCTCTGCTGGTCACCTTTAAGCCCGATCCGAAAACGGCCATGACCCCCGCCGCGAATCCGAACGAGTATCGTGCGGTTCAAACAAGCCTTCAAGAAGAGAGGAATGTCATTCAAAAGCTTCGCAGTTCCTTCGCTGCACGGCGGAGTGAAGTCGGCGACGCCAACATCCAGGCAATTGACACCTATCTCCAGGGAATCGATGCCCGGATGGCGAAGGTAAACAAAGCAGATGCTTCATTTCTGCCCGCCGAATTGAACGACATCCGGCGCGCGTCCACACAAAAAGAGGCAGTGCTCGTCGGTACGATGCTCAGCCGATATCTTCCAACGATTCAAGCCCAGAAAGAAGGGACTTTCGCCGCTGAAGTGGAGTCGATCATCGCTTCTCTGCCCACAAGGCTCGTCGCCGCGAGCGGCGGGACACCTGGTACCACGGGCACTACTCCGACTGCAGACCAGATGGTCACTGACAAGAACGTCGCCGATATCAAGGCGCAACGGGATTTCGCGACGAAGCGATTAGAGAACGGCTCGACCGGGCCGGCGGTGAAGCTCCTGACTGACCAAGTGGCTGTTCTCGACGGGATCGACGCAAAGCTCTCCAAAAAGCTTAACGACAAGGGCGACGACGCGCTTCTGAATAGCGTTCGCGCTTACTCAGACGAGCTGAGAAAGCTCCGCGACGACGCCTCGGGAGACAAACTGAATCCGCAGCAGTTGAAGGAGCGGATGGCTGGAATGTCGAAGCTCTGGGACGCTGCATTTAGCGCGACCTCCGGAATTGATGACGCAATTGGGAAGGATGAGGGGAGCCGCTTGCGAAGTGTTGTCGGACTTCCCGGTTTGGCGCAAGCAGCAGGAACGGGCGGTGGAGCCGGTGGTGCCACTGGATCGCCAGTTGGAGCCATCCCCGGCGGACGCTCAGGTCAACCGGCTCAAGTGGGAACGAATGCCCAACGAGTTGGCACAGCTCCTTCGCAACAGCGAGATCTGGATGACCGGGTGCACGGGAAAGCTATCGAGCTTCCCGCAAACGGGCTTTATGCGAACGAGGCCAAGGCGCAAGCAAATGCGATCATGGCAGGCGGGTTTGGTGTTTTCCAACGCAATGGAAAATTAGATCTGCATGAACGTCTTCAAGGAAGCAGCGCTGAGAACGTGATCGCGGCCTGGACAGATATCACGCTGATCGGCTTGGCGAAGGCGAACGGCGTTCCACTCGAGAAGAAGACCGATAAAGCGACCGGTGTGGACATCTATTCGATCGCGAAAATTCCAAATCCTCGTGGCGGTTTCTATCGTAGCCTGACCAATAAGCAAGCTGAGGAGCTGATGGGCGTCTTAACGATTGCGGCCCGCAACGATGCCCGGAAGCGTTACGAAGACGCGACCCAGCACAAAGACGGCTCGATAATCACGGATCCAAAAGTTGTGAATGAACGGATCACCGAAACCACAGCGGCACTCGTCGGACTGAGATTCGTCAACGAACAGTACAATGCGCGCGTGAAACAGTATGGCGTCGGCGGTGAGCAACAGGCCTACAACGACTGGTATCGCAAGCAAGGGTTCGGAAACTTCATGTCCTTCGGCGGCTCGATGGGCGGCTTCGGCGGTCTGATCGGAATGGGCGGGATGTTCGGCATGGGAGGCTACCAGGGCATAGTACTCCGCTAGTCCGAAAATCAGCGTTCTGTGAAACCCGCTCTAGCTGCCAACAGCTAGGGCGGGTTTTCTTTTTTCGGCTCTAACTATCGGATATCACCACGTTTTTCGCCGCTGAACAGATTCATACCAATTGCATCATTTAAAGCGCATTTAAAGGCGTCTCAGCCTTAATCCCCCCGCATAACACTGAAGAGAACTGATTCGTTGAGGTACGACATGAGCTCGTTGATTTCGAGAACAGCACTGTTAGTGGCGGGAACTGTATTTGCGGTTCTGCTCACAGGCACAATGGCATTCGCACAGTGCGGAGGCGCAACCGGTGTCCCATGCGCTCCCGGCAGCGGCGGCTCTGATAATAGCGGCAGCGGCGTCGATTCAACTGGCGGGGGCGGACTCCCTTCATGGTTTCCGACAAACATCCGTGTCACCACAAGTGGCGGGTCGATGTGTATTCCGGGATTCGGCTGCTTCGGCGGCGGACCGGGTGGCGGATGGTTTAACAGCGGAAACGGAAGTGTGAGTGGTCCCTTCCTTCACCAACAGATCGACAACGCAGCCTGCCGAGTTCTCGCAATTCCTGAAGGCTCCTTCGGAGCGCTGATCATGATCGCAGCCGGACTGGTTGCAATCGTAGCCGGTGCTCTTGGATCTTATAAACTCGCGCTTAGCACGATTGCCATCGGAGCAGGTGCCTGGATTCTTCGCCCGATTGTGTCGCTCTTCTTCCCGATTGGTTGCGGCGGGTTTAGCGGAACCGGAACCTAATATTTTGGTATCAGTTGAGAAAGCGGGCAGTAAAAACCCGTTTATCCAAAGGCGAGAGCTGGCAGCATTCTGCAAGCACTCGCCTTTCTTCTTCTCGGCGTCCTAACACTTTCAGCGCCGCAGCCTCATTCAATGACACCGTTAGCAGCGATCCGCCGACTCGTTTCGCTTCCGTAAAGAGCGGAAGCGCCTCCTCGGCCCTTCCCTGTTGAAGCAGCGCCCAGCCGTAATCATTCGTAATGCTGCCCCTTTGTGCGTGCCCAATCGTGGCGGCGCTATACGCAAACGCCAGATGACGGAGCGCTTCTTCCGTGTTCCCGATTGAGAGGCTCACAATTCCCCACAATGAAAAAAGCCGGGGCTCAGTCTCACATTCCGGTTCGGAGAGAAGCATCCGGAGCGCCGCCTCCGCCTCCTCAAACTTGCGGTTGATGATCGAAAGGTAGATCCGTTGAAGTCGCAGCTCGAACTGCCGAGGCTCCTCTGCGATTAGGACATCGCAGAGATCAGCCGCGGTATCGTAATCGAAGTAACTCAGCGCCTCGCAGATCCGCCGAACCTTTCGCTCACTCCAATGCCGCGCAATGAAATCGCCGGGCAACTGAAGCCAAGGCAGGAATCCGAGCTGCTTCTCGAGATCGATCCGAGCTGACTCAACGTTCTCCTCTCGAATCCAATCCGGATAGAGACCGGCAATGGATCGCAGCTGCGCGAGGGCGGGCCGGAGTAGTCCGGAAAAACGACCCTTACGTTCCGAAAGCGCCAACAGTGCCGGGGACGGTGGCCCCTCGAGCAGCGCACCGGAAAGCGCCAAACCGATTGATGAAAGATGCTCATCCGGACTCGCCGCCAGATTTTGGGCAAACTGCAGAGTGCGCTTCTTCGCGATTTTCATCTGGCGAAGCTGTGTCAGCAGCGCGCTGCTTCCGGTGATCGCCGGATATGGCTCACCAATCCCAAGCGGCGGAATGATGCCGCCGGCCAGATAGAGCTCCCCGATCTGCCCGCTCAGCTCATCAGGAAATACACGCTCGTAATACGCAACCGCGCTGCGGCCGAACGAAACGAGAACTTTCTCGATATTGTCTTTGAAAGTCTCCGGACTCTCACCCTCCCACACACCTCTCACCGCTGGACTAAGACCGGTGGAGCATCCGATCGCAAACGCCCCGATCCATCCCTGTGCTGTGCTGATCTGCCGGGTAAAACCCGAATAGATCTGGAGTGAGGTCGGTCTTTGCTGCAGAAGGCTCGTAAGCTCCTTCTCGATCTCTAAAGTCGCCGGTCCTTCGGCCGTCTCGCCAGTGAGCACTGCACCGGCGGGACCGTCGTCACAATGAGCGAGCGTGCCGAACGTCTCCCAAGCGTTTCCGATGATGCCGGCGAGATAGAGCGCGATCGCTCGCACCAGCTCCTTATCGCCGGGATCGAACTCGGGTTTTCCGTTGAGAGTGAGCGTCAGCAGATCGAGCACTCCGACGGATGGCCACGTCTCATCCAGCTCAAGCGCCGGAACTTCGGCACAGCGAACATTCCAGCGCGTCACGAAGCGCTCTCTGATGACGGCTTGTTCCTGCGTGAACTGCATTATGCTCCGAGATCCACAATTATCATGTGAGCATGCTTCTGCCACTGCTCGGTTTGAAAGCGGGGCTGAGGAATTCGCTGCACCTGAATCCGTGAAGGCTCAACGAATCGCTCGAAGAGCTTCCGGTAATCACGGAGCCAGTAACCCGAAAGATCATGCTCATTTGCGACGAACACTCCGAGGTCCTGCTCCGAGAAATGAGGGTTTTCAACATGCTGCTCGACCATTACGAGCTTTCTCCTCGCAACGCGCAGCATCTCTTTCACGACGAAGAGTATTTGATCATTCCGAACGTAGAGGAGCGAGGCGAGAGTGAAGGCAATTTCGAATTCCCCGTCCTTGAAAGGCAGTCCGGACATGACGTCCGCGGTCCGCAGCTCGACCCGCGAACCGATCCCGAGTCGCGTTAATCGCGCCTTCCCCTCCTCGATGGTGCCGAAATTTTTGTCGATTCCGACGTAGCGAGGCTTTTGAAGCATCAGGGAGAGGACTTCGAAATTTTGACCGAAGCCGCAACCGATCTCGAGTAACGACTCAAAGGGTGAAAATGTCGCGAGCTTCTCTTGGAGAGTTCCACGCTCCGAAGTGCGAAATCCGGAGACCTTCACTCCCGCAAACTTGGACTCGATCTGCTCGAGCTGGTGCCAGAACCTCCACCAGAGAAACTTTTCGAAAAGCTCGAATAGCGGCCGCGGGATTATTTTTGCGTAGCGGTAGAGAAGCTCAAGCATTTAGCAACCGCCCACCCTCTGACGCCGGAACTTGCGCTTAGAATCTCTCCCGGATTTTCTGCACAACCGCCTGCGGAGTGAAGCCAAATTTCTCGGCAAGGACTTTCGCAGGAGCACTTGCTCCGTAGCGTTCGACTCCGATTACCAGCGTGTCTTCGCGCGTCCCGTCGATCATGTCGCACCAGCCCTCGGGGGTGCCCGCCTCGATCACGACTTTCTTCGCGAAACGCGGAATGAGCTTGTGGCGGTATTCAGCATCCTGATCCATGAACACTTCCCAACACGGCATCGAAACAACTCGAGTCTTCGTGCCGAGAAGCTTGGCTGCCATAATCGCAAGGCCGACCTCGGAGCCGGTCGCAATCAGGACCGTCTCGGGGCTGTCGCCGTCGGTTTCGAATGCCGTATAGCCGCCTTTCCGCACGTCCTTCCAGGTGCATCCCTTCGGCCGTTCGATCGGCTCAACATTCTGGCGGCTGAACAGCAATGCGCATGGGCCATCCTTCCGGCGCAGCGCCATGGCATAACAGATCGCCGTTTCGACGCCGTCAGCCGGGCGCATCACCCAAAGATTCCGGATCAGACGGAGAGCTTGAAGATGCTCGACCGGCTGGTGAGTCGGACCATCTTCGCCGAGGAAGATCGAGTCGTGCGTAAAGATGAAGAGTCCGGGGATCTGCGAGATCGCCGCGAGCCGAAGCGTCGGGCGCATGTAATCCGAGAACGTCAGGAAGGTGGAGCCGTACGGAATGAAGCCGCCTGAGTAGCTCAGGCCGTTCATGATCGCGCCCATGCCGTGTTCCCGAATTCCGAACCGGAGATTCTTTCCGACGAACTCACCCTTCTTGATGTCCGGTGAACCGTTGATCAGCGTAAAAGTTGAGGGCTCAAGATCCGCCGAGCCTCCGATAAGTGAAGGAACGATCGCGGAGGCTTTTTGCAGAACGGTCTGTGAAAGCTTTCGCGTGGCGATCGGTGCCGGCTTTTCCGGAAGCGCCTTTAAGAGCTGCTCCTCGAGATCGGCTGGGACACCGAGCGAGAGCCGCATCTCGAGCTCCGTTGCGAGCTCGGGACGTTCTTTCTTCCAGCTTTCAAACTTTGCCTTCCACTGTTCGTAATCTGAGGTGAGCTTCTCGACCCGATTTGCGAACAGCGTTTTGACGTCGGCAGGAATATGGAACATCTCCTCCGGCCAGTTCAGGTTTTTCCGCGTATTTGCGAGCTCTTCTTTGCCGAGCGGGCTGCCGTGAATCTCGGCATCATCCGCCTTATGCGGAGCACCTTTTCCGATCGTAGTGCGCGCAGCGATCAAAGTCGGCCGATCGGTGACCGTCAACGCCGTTTCAATTGCCTTGTCGATGGCGGCGTAGTCATGCCCATCAACCCGTTGAACGTGCCAGCCGTACGATTCGTAACGCTTGGGAACATCTTCACTGAAAGAAAGTTCGGTGCGGCCGGCAATGCTGATGTGATTGTCGTCGTAGATGACCGTAAGGTTGTTCAGTCCAAGGTGGCCTGCCATCGACGAGGCTTCGCTGCTCACCCCTTCCTGCATGCAACCGTCGCCGGCGAAGACAAAAATTCGATGCTTCGCCGGATCGAAGCTGCCGGTCGCGAATCGGGCAGAGAGAAGTTTCTCGCCGATCGCCATTCCAACCGCATTCGAGATCCCCTGACCGAGCGGTCCGGTCGTCGCTTCAACACCCGGTGTTTCATGAAACTCAGGGTGTCCCGGCGTTTTGCTCTCCCATTGGCGGAAGTTCTTGAGATCCTCGAGGGTCAGCGCAAAGCCGCCGAGGTGCAGCATTGAATAGAGCAGCATGCAGCCGTGGCCATTTGAAACCACGAACCGGTCCCGACCCAGCCACTTCGGTTCCCGCGGATTGAAGCGGAGGTATTTTAACCAGAGTACGGTGGCCAGATCGGCCATGCCCATCGGCATTCCGGGATGTCCCGAATTTGCCTTCTCGACAGCATCGGCGGAGAGCATCCGTATTGTGTTCGCAACCAGAGCGAGCTGTTCCTTGGACAGCTCCACAGTCTTCCCTTTTTCCAGCTCAATTCGAAGCATCGTGCCCTCCATCCTCACTCTCTATTCTGGAGCACCGGTATACTGAGGAAGGCCCGATCGAACAATGTTCGCAAAGCAATTCGCAGCCCCGTTCACAATTGCCTCATATCAGGCACCGAAGCAGCGAACGCCGCGTCAATCCAGGCCTATGCTTGAAGGGAGCAGTGCGATCTGGCTAGAGTCGTTCAGATATGGAGAGAGAAGCGGCCGGACTGAAGTTGAAGCTGGGATCGAGAGCCCCGTATTTTAGCCTTAAGGGAACGGACGGGAGGATATACAGCCTCGAAGAGTTCAAGCCCGCGAAGTGTCTCGTCCTGATCTTTACCTGCAATCACTGCCCTTACGCCCAGGCCTACGAACAGCGGATCTGCTCCCTCGCCGAACTTTATAAGCCGCGCGGTGCTCAATTCGTGGGTATCTGCTCCAACGATTCCCGGGGATTCCCGCAGGACAGCTTCGAAAACATGGTGGAGAAGAGTAAGCTGCTTCGATACCCGTTCCCTTACCTGCACGATGACACCCAGGTGACCGCCCGTGCTTACGACGCGGCGTGCACGCCCGAATGTTACGTCTTCGACGGTGAGCGGAAGCTCGCCTACCACGGCCGCGTGGACGACAATTACCGGGAGCCGTCCGCCGTGACTCATCACGACCTCGCCGACGCGATTGAAGCGGTCCTTGAAGGCCGTCAGCCGGAGACACCGCTGACACCGGCTATGGGCTGCTCGATCAAGTGGAAGCTCTGAGACTGGGACCGCGGGCGTCCTCGCCCGCCAGGTGCGCGCACCTGAACAAAGTACGAAACAATCACTGTTCGAGAACATGAACCGGTAAGCGGGCGAGGCCGCCCGCGGTCCCAGTAAGGCAACTGCTCTCCAATCCTCCCGCCTCTGAACTTCACTAAGGCGCGATTCCGGCATCTCCTGTAGAGATTGTGGCCAATGGATCTCTTTCGATATTTCCATCCGCATCACAACCCACGGTTGCGGAAGGTTCCTCCCCGGCTTCAGGAGCTTGGTGAGCTCGAGCTTGCCGCCCGGGAGCTGCGCCGCGCAATCAACCGTGCGCAGCTCCGAAATGAGAGCGCGGGCGCCGAGCGGCTGGATTCAACACAGTTCGAGCTCATCCTTGAGGGAACGGACTTCATCGTAGAGCTGCTCTCAGAGCTTTTGAAGGCCCACCCCGGCGATTCTGTCGAAGTCCTCGAACAGCTGATTGAAGAGCGGAAATCCATCCCCGGCTGGGAGAATTGGTCGCGGATCGTGCGGGAAAGATTAAACGATTCCCTGTTAGAGCGCCGCGCTGTCGGATAACTGCATCCTAACGATACAAGAATAGTTTCATTTACGACGACTTACGCATGGCTGACATAAAGGACGATCCAATTCCCTTTGATCCCTCCTCACCGGAATACCGAAAACTTCGCCGAAGACGCCTGACCGAACGACTCGAGGCTCTTCGCGAGCGCGAGACGATGATCGAGCTCGAGCTCCGCGAGTACACCAATGACTATTTCCGAATCTGTGTCTTTGGCAGCGCACGGATTGAACCGCACGATCAGTATTACGTTCTGACCGAAAAGATCGCCGCACTGATGGGCGAGGTCGGCATCGATGTTCTCACCGGCGGTGGCGCCGGCCTGATGGAAGCGGCAATGAAAGGTCTCCGGACCGGCCGCGAAAAGTCGGGAAGCAAAAGTAAGTCCTACGGTGTGACGATTGCACTGAATCGCTACGAGCCGCCGAATAAGCATATCGACATCAAGCATCACCACCGGCGATTTTCCTCGCGGCTGGATGATTTCATGCGCCTCTCCAGCGCGTTCGTCGTAACGCCGGGTGGAATCGGAACCGCCCTCGAACTGTTCTTCTCCTGGCAGCTTCTGCAGCTCGCTCACATCCCGGATCGCCCGATGATCTTAGTCGGCCGCGAGTTCTGGCAGGGACTCCTGACTTGGATCGACGAAGTGCTCATCGCTCGCGGACTTGTCAGCGAGGGAGACAAGCGCTGGCTCTACGTTGTCGACACACCGGAGGAGGTCAGAGACCTGATCATGCCGGAATTCGAGCGCTTCAAAGAGCGGAAGATCGCGGCAGGGGAAGCGAAAGATATACTGCCGCCCATCGAACCAGCGGTTTAAAAGAGGGCGGTTCTTCCGTTGAACGCTGAGCCGTAATACAACCTCTGCATGCCGGCAGAGATTCGCCTCTTTAATACACTCACGCGACAGGTTGAGCCTTTCGCTCCGATTGACCCTGCACAGGTGCGGATCTACTGCTGTGGACCGACCGTCTACAACTACCAGCATATCGGGAATCTCCGGACCTATATTTTCGAAGACACGCTCGTTCGCGCTTTGCGCTACGCCGGCCATTCCGTGAAGCACGTCATGAACATAACAGATGTCGGGCATCTCGTGTCCGACGCTGATGATGGCGAAGATAAGATGCTTGTCGCCGCGCGCCGGGAAGGAAAACGCTCCGAAGAGGTTGCGCAATTTTACACTGATATCTTTTTTGAGCACTGCAAGTGGCTGCACATCGTCCGGCCGGACGTCGTGTGCAAGGCGACGGAGCACGTCGATCAGATGATCGAGATGATCAAGAAGCTGGAGGAACAAGACCTCGCCTATTCAACCGGCGGAAACGTCTATTACGACGTGAAGCGGTTCCCGGATTACGGAAAGCTTGCGCATCTGAAGCTCGATGATTTACAGGCGGGCGCCCGTATCGACGTCGACATGAACAAGCGCTCACCGTTCGATTTTGCTCTTTGGTTCACGAAATCGAAATTTGAGGGGCAGGAGCTGCAATGGGATTCCCCTTGGGGAAGCGGATATCCGGGCTGGCACATTGAGTGCAGTGCGATGGCACGAACCTATCTGGGCGATCAGTTTGATATCCATTGCGGCGGGATTGACCACATCCCCGTGCATCACACGAACGAGATTGCTCAAAGTCAGGGTGCGACGGGCTGCCTCCCTGCGAAGGTTTGGATGCACGGAAACTTTCTCGTTCTGAACAGCACCGCAGGCGAGCAGCAGAAGATGTCGAAGTCGACGGGTGAATTTCTGACGCTCGATCTTCTCAAGCAAAAAGGCTTTGACCCGCTCGCTTACCGGCTCTTTTGTTTCAGTTCGAGCTACCGGAGCGAGCTCGCATGGAGCTGGCAAGCACTGGAAGGCGCGGCAAACGCACTCCGGAGAATTCGAACACAGATCGCGGCGCTTAAAGATCAGGCGGGATCGAAATCCGGCGTATCATCCGGCGCCAACGCTCTGCAGGAATTCAAAGATGCGATCTTCGACGATCTTTCGCTGCCCCGCGCTCTCGCCGTTCTGTACAAGGTTCTCGGAGACGACGCGCTTCCGGCAGCTGATCGCTTGGCCGTAATCTCCGAGTTCGACAAAGTACTCGGTCTTGGATTGCTCGAATGGACCAGCCAGGAGGAAGAAGCTCCCGAGGAACTTCAACAGCTTGCCGCTGCACGCCTCGCCGCGAGGAAAGGACGCAATTTTGCTGAAGCCGATAGGCTTCGTGCAGAGATCGCCGCGCGGGGCTATACTGTCGAGGACACGAAAGACGGGTTCTCTCTCAAGAAGACGAGCGGCATAACGGCGTGAACGGTTTCCTCTGATGCGCGAATTTGTAACGGTACTTGGCGGCGCGGGCTATCTCGGCTCGCTCGTCGTAAAGCAGCTGCTCGACGAAGGCTACTCTGTCCGCGTCTTCGATAATTTCAGCCGCGGGAGGGAGGGACTTGCAGCCCTCAACAATCCGTCGCTCGAAATCATCGAGGGAGATCTCTGCGACATTAAAGCCGTCTCAAAAGCGATCGCCGGCGCCGAATCGGTTATTTTGCTCGCCGCAATCGTCGGACGGCGGATCGATGATCTTCAGCCGACATTCATGCGAGAGGTTAACCTGCTCGCTTCCTCTGTCGCTCTCGATGCCAGTGTCGAACATGGAGTCAGCCGTTTCATCTTCGCTTCGACCGACAGCGTCTATGGCGTGCAGTCCGGCATCATGTACGAAACCGGAACACCTGCACCGGTCAGCCTCTACTCGCGGCTGAAGCTTCGGATGGAGGAACAGGTTATCCGGGCCAAGCGCCGCGATTTCCATCCGACTGCGCTTCGCATCTCGACCTGTTACGGCCTCTCCCCGCGAATGCGTTTTGACCTCGCAATCAATAGTCTGATCCGGGACGCGATGATTAAACGGGAGCTGATCATCAACGCCCCCGAGGAGACCCGCGCCTTCATCCATGCGGACGATGCCTCCCGGGCGGTGGTTCTGGCGATGAAAGCGCATGTCAGCCTGATTAGCGGTGAGGTCTTCAACGTCGGAGCCGAGGGTCAGGAGCTGACCCTCAATCAGCTGGTAAACATGGTCAAACAGCTTGTTCCGGGGATCTTCGTCGAGATTCGGGATGAGAAGGCGGAGCTCACCGGCTACCGGCTCAGCTGCAGTAAGCTCGGGAAAATCCTGGATTTCAAGCCCCAGTGGAGCGTCCTAAAGGGGATGGAACAGGTGCGGGACGCGGTCGCCCGGGGTGATTTCCCGGATCCTTACGACCCCCGCTACACGAACACAGTCGGGTCGGCTCCCGCTTAAGGGCCCGAAACTTTCCGAGTACTGATTCACTCGCCAAATCTTCTCTTTACGTCCGGGCCCTTGGCACCGATAACAGGCGTATACGGTTCATTAACGCGTAAGCGTTCACGGGAATCATTCGGAATCATAGAGATTTTCCGGATTCTTTAGAGATTCGCTACGGAGAGAACAGAATTCATCTTTCTTGTCGTCCCCTGATCGGGGACGGCAGATTTTGTGAACGCTTAGTTTTCTCCACCCCCGGTTTTGCACAGCAAAACCGCCCCCTGAAAGGGGGCAGCGGCGTCCGGGATATGCGATTCTAAGGGACACGGCGTGAACGGCTTCGGTAAGAGTATGTTTCGCAGGGTTCTCCTCTCGGCAGTTCTGTTTTTTCCGGCTGTGGCACATGCCGGTCCGGCTTCCGACGCTGCCGTCCTCTCGAGCGCCCTCTCCAGCCTGAACTTCGGAGTGAATCCCCCGGCAGCCTCCGTCAAAGGCTGGGACCATCTCGCAAGACTTCTCATCCGTGACGGAGTACCGCAGGCCGAGGTGGTGAAAGCACTTTCCGATCCGCGCATGCCGTACCGGACGACTCTCGTATTCGGACTTCAACCGCGAGAGCGGCACTCGATGTATCGCAAGCACAACAGCCGCGCGAATCGTGTGAACGCACTGAAATTCTATCTGGCGAACAAAGAGGTCTTTACTGAAGCAAAAGCGCGTTACGGCGTTCCGGAAAGTCTGGTGCTCTCAATCCTTCAGGTCGAGACCGCATGCGGACGGAATACCGGAAACTCCAATATCTTCCCTCCGCTCGCCCGGCTCGCAAACGCCACTGAGAGCGCCACTCTCGAACAGAACATCGCCGTTCACGGAAAGCTGAAAGAAGCGGCGGTTCTCAAACGGGCGGCATATCTCGAGTCGACCTTCCTGCCGCAGGCGGTCGCTGCGTTTCGTATCGCGAAGGTTTACGGAATTGGGGTTCATGATCTACGCGGATCATTCGCCGGGGCACTTGGTCTTCCGCAGTTTCTCCCGAGAAATATTCTGGACTTCGGAGTCGATGCCGATGCAGACGGCCGGGTGCTGGTCGATCGCCCGGCCGATGCGATCCACTCCGCCGCCAATTATCTCAGCAAGAAAGGGTGGAAGAGCAGCTTCCGTCCGGCGCCCGCCGCAAAAGCGCAGCGCGCGGTGATCTGGGAATACAACCGCTCCGCGCCCTACATTGATACGGTCTTAACAATGGCCGGAGAGCTCTCACGCGTGATAGATCGCGGGGTCAAAGAATCCGATCTCGTCATACCTGCCAATGCCCGAAATCCCCGAAAATCTGCGCGAGCCGTTCCGGCTGTTCGTCGAAGAGCTCAAAGCTAATCTCGATATCTTTCGCAAAGCGCTGACTCAGGAAGCTTTCGCTCCCGAGGAGCTCGAGCTCATGCGCAAAAAATTGGAAGGGAGATTCCACCTCGTGCGGGGCGGTGCCGGATTTTTTAATCTCAATGAGATCCGGAACGCCGCAACCGAAGGCGAAGAGGGACTGCGCAAACTGAAAGGCGACGCCGACGCGATCGAAAAGTTCCAAGCAGAACGCCTGCCCGAGTTGGTGAAGATCCTGGAGGATCAGCTGGCAACCCTAGTGTGAAAAATGCCCCCTTTAAGGGGGCAAAGTTTTGTAAATCAAAACTTGGGGGTGGTGGAAGAAGACCAATCACCACATCAAGTCATAACTTAATTACTGCTGGAAGTGTGATTGGGGCCTGACTGGGTCCGCGGGCGTCCTCGCCCGCTTGCCGGTTCATGCATTCGAACGGCGATTGCCTTGTGCCTAATTCAACTGCTTACACTTGGAAGCGGGCGAGGACGCCCGCGGACCCAGTAACCCAGCTTCTCCAAGGCGATCTCTCGCTTAGGCCGCGGCGCCTTCGGCAGCACCTTTCTTCGCTTTCGGCTTTTTCGGCGCTTTCTTCGGGGTCTCTTCCGTTTCGGCCTTTGCCTTCTTCGTCTTGCCGCGCCGTCCGCGCTTTGGAGTTCCGCCTTCTTCGGCGATCTTCGCTGCGCGATCTGCGAGGAGCTGGACTGCTTCTTCGAGAGTAACACTCTCGACCTGCCGTCCACGGGGAAGCGAAGCGTTCAGCTCGCCGTCGGTCACATAGGGACCGTACCTTCCGGCTTTGATCGCGAGCACTTTCTGCGTCTGCGGATGTGCGCCGAGCTCCTTCAAGCTCTTCGGAGCCTGTCCCCGCCCCCGGCCTTTTGGCTGAGCGAGTAACGCCACCGCATCCTCGAGTGTCATGTCGAGCGGCGAGAGATCTGCGAGAGGAATAGAGCGCGTCTCTACCCCGGCCTTGATATAGGGCCCGAATCGGCCGTTCGAAACGACGATCTCCTCACCCGATTGCGGGTGCGCCCCAAGTGAACGAGGCAACGAAAGCAATTTCAGCGCGTCGGCGAGGGTCAGCGTATCGACGACCATGCCGGGGAGAAGTGAAGACATCTTTGGCTTCTTCTTTTCGCCTTCTACCGGATCACCGAGTTGCACATACGGACCATACGGCCCCGCTTTGAGATAGACCGGCTGACCGGTATCGGGATGCGCGCCCAGGGCCTGCGCCTCACGAGTGTTCGTCGCCAGGATCCCCATCGCAGCTTCGACATTCAACTCATCCGGTGCGGTACCGTCCGGAACAGAGGTCCGGCGTTCGCCGTCAGAGATAAACGGGCCGTAGCGTCCGATCCGTACTTCGTAGAGCTTCCCATCTGCACCGTGTCCGAGAGGAAGTCCGCAGACTTCGCGCGGATCGATCTCTTTCTCGCCGCGAGTCACGAGCGCCTTCAGGCCCGGATGCCCGTTACCGGTGTAGAATTTTCGAAGATAGTCGATGCTCGAAGCCTCTCCGCGCGAGATTGAGTCGAGGTCATCTTCGAGCCGCGCAGTAAATTCATAGTCGAGCAGAGTTTGAAAGTTCTTCTCGAGCAAGTTGAGCACTGCCATCGCCGTGAACGTTGGAACGAGGGCCGTTCCCTTCTTGAAGGCGTATTCGCGGCTCAAAACCAACTCGACGATCGTTGCCCACGTGCTCGGACGTCCGATACCGAGCCGCTCCAGCTCCTTAATGAGACTGCCTTCAGTATACCGGGCCGGCGGCTGAGTTTGATGCTCGGTGGCTTCAATCGTTCCAACCTGCAGCTTCTCACCAGCTGTGAGCGGCGGGAGCACGCGCTCCTGTTCGGAGAGATCGGCTTCCGGATCATCGGAACCTTCAACGTAGGCGCGAAGGAACCCGGCGAAGGCGATTGTCTTTCCGACAGCTTTAAATCTCCCTTCACCAAGCGCGATGAGAACGTTCACATATGTTCCCCGCGCATCTGCCATCTGGCTCGCGACCGTTCGCTTCCAGATCAAATCATAGAGACGAAACGCTTCGTCACCGAGTTGGGTGCGCACAACCTCTGGCGGTGTGAATTTGTCTCCCGCTGGACGAATCGCTTCGTGCGCTTCCTGCGCATTTCGAACTTTCGTCGCGTACACTCTCGGCGAGCCGTGGTAGTAGTCGTTGCCGAAGTCGGCCCGAATCAGCGACTGTGCCGCCGCGAGCGCCTGCTCCGAGAGCGATGTCGAATCCGTTCTCATGTAAGTAATGAAACCGTTTTCGTAGAGCTGCTGTGCGATCTGCATTGTGCGCTTCGCGGAATAACGAAGCTTCCGGTTCGCCTCCTGCTGGAGCGAGCTGGTCACAAACGGAGCTGCAGGCTTCTGAGTGAACGGCCGCTCTTCGACCGACTCAACTACAGCCGATCCCCGCTCAAACGCCTCTTTCAGCGCGAGCGCTTCAGTTCGATTCAGATGCAGAATCTCTTCTTTCGCAGAGAGCTTCCCGGTATCGGGATCGAAGTCCTTCCCAATTGCGAGACGGCGTCCGCGTATCGAAACGAGCTCCGACTCGACAATCTCGTTCGTCCCGGTGAGCTTCTGAAAGACACCTTTCATCCCCCAGTATTCGGCGGCGTGAAATCGGATGCGCGCCTTCTCTCGTTCGGCGAGCAGGCGAACGGCGACACTCTGCACCCGGCCCGCGCTGAGTCCCGGTGCCATCTTCTTCCAGAGCAGCGGACTGACTTCGTAGCCGAAAAGTCTGTCGACAATCCGTCTCGTCTCCTGTGCCCGAACGAGATTCTCGTCGATGGCGCGAGGGTTGTTAATGGCGGCCGCGATCGCTTCCTTCGTGATCTCGTGGAAGACGAGCCGTTGAGTCGGGATCTTCGGCTTCAGCACCTCAACGAGGTGCCAACTGATTGATTCCCCTTCGCGGTCTTCGTCGGTTGCGAGGAATAGCCGGGTTGCACCTTTGAGCGCTTCCTTCAGCGCTTTGACGTTCTCTTTCTTCTTGTTCGGAATGATATAGAGGGCTTCGAAATCATTATCGGTTTGAATACCGAGCCGGGCCCAGGGGAGCTTCTTTACGTTCTCGGGGATCTCGGAGGCGTTGTTCGGCAGATCACGGATGTGGCCGTTCGAGGCTTTGATCACAAAGCTCGAGTCTAAAAACTTCGTGATTGTCTTGGCCTTTGTCGGCGACTCAACAATGACCAGGGTTTTTTCAGGCACCGAATTCCTACGAATCTACTCCCGAATGAATCAACGGGAGGCGAAGCAGGGTGCGTGCGCGGATGAAAGCTTGTCAAGCCGGTTCATTACGATTTCGGTTCGAAGACACCTGCCAACGCCGCATTTTCTTAATTAATCACGGCGCCTTACTATTTTTTTCTCTCGATCTGAGAAAGGAGGGTGTCCAGAGCGAGGACAGCAGGCTCCAGGAACCGATCGGTCCCTTCGAGATGACCGTTCTGCTGGAGGACCCGGGCCTCCTCAGGTGTCAGCTCATGGCTGATCTCCACTATTCCGCCATCCGTCCGCCGGCCGAGGATCGCGCTTACGGCTATTCGGATCAGCGCCTCCCATTCACGAACGTAATATTGGGTGCCGTTGAAGAAGAAGTAATAGACGAGCGTGAAGTGCTGGTCGTATTGGCCGATGACGCGGCTGACCGGAATCTTCTCGCCATTCAGCAAGGTGGCGGTCACCGGTTTTAGCTTCGTAACCTTCCAGCCATTTGCCGGCAGGCACATCATCGGTGAGTGCTTCGCTGCTTGATGCTCGCCGCTCTGCTGCGCCCAGTAGCCCAGATAAACGAACGCGGCCTTCTCGTTCGCCTTGCGGTAGAACCGCTTCACATAGCCGTCGAGCCGCAACTTCTCTCGCGAGCTCAGCTCCATCTTTTGGCCGTCACTTCCTACCCAGCCGTCAATCGTCGCAGGAAATTGCTCGACCTGAACATTCGAACCACCGCTGCGGGCAAGCCGCATATCGAGAAACTGCTGGCCCGAGACAGCGAGGATGAGACCGAACGCGCAGAGGCTGACACCTCTAGACGAAAGCACCGGGGCAAGAGGTACGTGCTTCTCACCGCTCTGCGCGGGCAGCTTTCCGGAAACCAGATTCGCCAGACCATAGACAATGACGAGACCGATTCCGAAAACGACGAGGCCTGAGAACTCATGGAAAAATCCGGTCGCTGATTCCGGATCGTAGAAGTGCGCCAGCACACCGGTAAGCGCGACGCGGAACACATTCAGGGCGATCGCCGTGATAACGGAGACCGCGATGATCATGAGACGCGCCCACAAGCGCATCGGAACGATAAGGATGACGATGCAGGCGACGGTGAGCAGGGCCATTAAGGACCGAATCCCGCTACAGGCCTCTTCGACCATCAGCCGCATACCCGGGATCTCGATGATGTTCCCGGCGAGAAACACCGGCACCGAAAGCATTTCGAGAACTTGAGCGCTGACACGCGCGGCGGTCACTTGCAGCGGAAAGAACAGGAGGGGCACAACCGAGTCCGGAATCGGCTTCGCCATAAAGAGGAGAAGAATCGGAGCTATGAGCGGCTGTGTTGCGCGCCACCCGAGGGAGAGCGCAAGTGCACCGATCACCAGCGGAAACACGGCAAACCAAGAGATGAAAAGGATCTGGGTGATCGAGCCTGCGCAGAGCAGAAGCGCCCCGAGGAGGCAGTCACCGTCTATCGCGACGCGCTCGACGTTGGCGAAGCGTTGATCGTCGCCACCGGCCTCACATCGCCAGGTGGAATTGCCGTGCGTCCAACGACAACGACCTGCATTGCGGGTGACATGAACAACAACGGCGCGGTGGATGCCGCCGATGCACCGCTCCTTGCCGCCGAGCTTCTCGCCCCGGGTGGCACGCCCCTGTGCCGCAGCG
>CAYOAK010000008.1:0-5966 GCA_964401925.1 uncultured Bdellovibrionales bacterium
AAGTACGTATGATGCACCCAATAATATTGGACTAGGTATTCACGAAATGGGTACAGCACGTATGGGGCGCGATCCTAAAACGTCGGTGTTGAACAAATGGAATCAGGTTCATGAAGCGCCAAATGTATTTGTAACGGATGGAGCGGCAATGACTTCATCGGCTTGTCAAAATCCGTCGCTTACTTACATGGCATTAACGGCACGGGCAGTAGATCGCGCTGTCAGCGAATCGAAGAAAAAAAGGAATAAGCCCATAGCGGCAATCCCTACAATGACGAGCTCCGTACGGGTGGGCACCTTACGTTCGATAACTCCCTGCCAGAAAACCATATACAACGGCGCCGCATTCGATAGGAGAAACGTATCAGCAGTGCTCACGAGCAAAATTGCCGTAGAAAAGCATATCGTCTGAATTGTGAGCCCTAATGCACTAAAACACTGCCATCTACTGAAACTGATTGGCAGCGAGAAGGGAGAGCGGCCGAACGCACCACGAATTGCAAGAACCGTTAGGGCCACCACCACGCTTCGCCAGCCGGCGATTTCAAGAGGATTGAAGATCGAAGCAAGCGGCTTGAAGAGGAGACCGGCGAGGCTAAAGAGAAGGCCGCCCAGCAGGTATTGTAATAAGGCGGGGTTCATGTCGGCCGATACCCTGGAGCTAGCGAGCGATCGCCCAGTCCAACGTGCTTCTGAACAGATGATCGAGAGCTCTCACACTCTGCCGAAGATGCTCTTCCTTCGTATCCTCCTCTTTCGTGTGAGAGAGACCGCGTAAACTTTGAACGAAGAGCATCGCCGTGGGAATTCCAGCTCGGGAGACTTCGGAGGCATCATGCAGCGCGCCGCTCGCCATGCGAAAGGAAGTGCTCGTGGTACTTTTCACCGCGGCATCTGCAAGTTCAATCAACTCCGGGTCGAACGGTATTGGCGGAATCTCCCAGATAAGCTTCCATTCCGCTGACACCTTCTCTTCTTCTGCGAAACGGGCAGAGGATGACTTAGCTTCGGCAACCATCGCGGCGAGCGCTGTCGAGTCCAGGTGACGCTGTTCGAGCAGGATGTCGCACACTCCGACCACTGCTGATGAGATGCCGGGCTTGCAGACGACGCTTCCGATCGTGCAAACACCCGAATGACGCCGTGCGATCTCACGGATCTCGAGTGAAAGCTTTGCAGCCGCAGCGAGCGCATCCCGGCGGCTTTCCATTGGAGTTGTTCCCGCATGCGCGGACTGACCGGTGAAGGTGATCGCATGCCGTTTAATCCCGACCGTTCCCAGGACAGCTGCAAGCGAAAGTCCTTTCTCCTCGAGAACCGGTCCCTGCTCGATGTGCAGTTCGAGATAGGCTCGGGCATTCGCGAGTCGTCTTCCTGAGCATTTTACCATCTCGAGGGTGAGTCCATACCGTCCAATCGCGTCGATCAACGTCACACCGCTCCGATCGCTCAGCGATCGAATGGGTTCGATGTCTAACGTGCCGCTGGCGGCGCTCGACCCGAAGAGGCTTCGGCCAAAGCGCGACCCCTCCTCATCCGCCCAATCGACAAGCTGAACCGTCATCTCCGGTGTGCCGGCCGCTGCAATGGTGCGAAGAATCTCGAGGCCGGCGACGATGTTCAACGCCCCGTCGAGCCAACCACCGTTCGGGACGGAATCAAGGTGTCCTCCAATGAGCACCGCGTCTTCTCGGCGGCCCTTGAGCGTCATCCACAGATTGCAGGCTTCGTCGGTGCTCACCTCGATTGGCAATCCGTGGAGCTTTGCAATCAGCCAACGCCGTGCTTTGTCCCAGTTCTCTGTCCAGGCAACACGCTGGGCGCCATTGTCATCGCCGGTGAGCGCACGCAGTTCTTTGAGATCCGCCACTGCTCGCTCGGGATCAATCGCTGGGTAAGTCATTCTGGCACCTCGCTCATCGGGTCATTTCGTTATAGGAGCGTTACTACGTTCTATGATATATATAGTTCATATTCAATACTAATGGGGAAATGATTCGCGACGCTCAAGCCAGACGGTTCCTGTCGGCCTGGCAAGCCTTCCAGGAACGTTATCGCGTCGTATCAAAGAGTTACTCAAGCTCAATCTCGCTGCTTGAGCTGAGTATCCTGATCGAATTGCAGATCGAGCGGGGGCGCTCCCAAGCAACGCTTGCAAGGCTCTTTCAGGTTCCCTCCCCGACCGTCTTCCGTGCGGCACAACGCCTCAAGGAGCTGCGATTTGTTGCCGAGTTCGAGGGCGACGGGGACGCGCGAATAAAGAGTCTGCAGTTAACGGGAAGCGGGACGAAAGAGCTTGCGTCGATCGATAATGAGGCGAACCTCATACTCAAAGAGATGGCGGCCGCGCTCTCGTCGAAGGAGTTGAAGCGATTCGTCAGCTTGCTGGCAGTGATGGAGGCTTACTTTTCTGTCGAGCGGGCAAAGATTCGTCGAGTCGATCACCGGCTGCGCGGTCCCATCCGGACATTCACGCGCGGATTTGGACTGCTCGGCAATTCCGCGTTTGGAGTACAGGCGGTCTCCACCTTTGATTGGCATGTTCTTTCGGCGATTGATGAAGCAAGAGAGTCGATCTACGCGATGGATCTTTCGAATCGGTTCCATGCACCGAATAACTCAATATCCGTGCTGCTCCAGCGATTCGAAGAAAAGGACCTCGTCAAGCGTGTTCGATCGCTTGACGGCGATAGACGATTGAAGCCGCTCGTGCTCTTGCCCAAGGGAAGAGCCCTTCTCCGTAAGATTGAAACGAACGCCGTTAAGCTGATCCAAGCTGCAATGGCGCCGTTGACCGAGCGCGAACTACCGGAGCTATGCGATCTAATGGAGCGCTTCGTTGACGTTCAACCGGGTGAGTGCCTAGTGAGCGTGCCGTTTCGGGTAAAGCCCATTAACGACGAGCGAGGAGAAGGCCAGAGCGCGGGGGTGTATCTCTCCAGCGAGTTGGTCGGACGAATCGAGCAACAAGAGAGTTCGGCGGCAACGGAGCTGAAAGTGGTGGAGCTCCTCAAGCGGCTTCTGAAACATTGAGTCGGCCCTCAATCCCGGTCTCAGAGACGGGGCCAAACTTGAAGTGTCTTCAACTTATAGACAGCTCCTGCTAACCAGCTCTCGAATACCGACGATTCGAGGCGCAGAAACATTTCTCGAGAAGTCTCGATTAGTGCCTCCGTTTTCTTTTGCTCTAAGCGCCGCAATGAACCGCCAAGGTGCAAATCCCTTTGTCCGCGCCGGTCAGACAGTCAGGCCACCGTTTGCCCGCTCGAAAAGGTACACCCCAACAACTGGTTGTGGGGAACCGGCTTACCTAAATGGCTGAGATCGGTTAGGAGCGCTCTATATGGAAACCGCACCGCATCGGCTTGAGCTTCGTTCGAAGGACTCACTCGTTCGGCGGCTGTTTGGCCTGCCATTTCTGATTATTGGACTGGTCGCGGGCGGGGCAATGATCCGGAACTTCGGATTCGGCGCAGAGGGTTTTCAACCGTTTGGGGTTTTGTTCGGAGTTGTTTGGGGCGGTGCATTCGTGGTTGGAGGAGCATGGCTTTCGCTAGGGCAGCGCGGTGCCTCGTTCGACAAGCGGACCAATGAGGTAACCCTCTGGAAGGGACTCCTCGTACCGATGTTCAAGCGGAAGCTATCGCTTGAGCAGGTCACGGCGGTTACCTTGGTTTCGCAAGTCCGGGGAAGCGGAAAGCACAAGCGAACTGTGTACGTTGCATCCCTCGGCTACGCCAATAATGCCGAAGCGGAGCTCATAGCGCCTCATGATCCAATCTTTGCACGACGTGAAGCTGAGAAGGTCGCTGCGTTCCTTAACGTTTCGATGCGCGACTCAACGTCCGGAACTTTGATCGTAAGAGAGGCTCAGCATCTCAATGAGTCGGTTCGTCTGCGCTATCGCCGTCTCGAACTGCAGGCTCCCTCGGTAGAACGTCCGTCATCGATCGTTAGCGAAATATCAGAGAAGGAGGGGGTGCTGAGCATTTACATACCGGCAACTCTCTCCCATGTCACAATCCGCCTTGCCGTGATCATCCTTGCAGCAGGACTGTTTGCCGCCTTCTTTGCGGCAGCTGCCTCATCTAAGAATTTCGGGAATGGTTTTGTTCCCTTCATCATCGTTGCCATTATCGTTTCGTTGACGCAGCTGAACGCATTTCAGAGATTGGAGCTGCATCTCAGCCCCACAAAACTCGACATTCTCGGAAAACATCCGTTCTCCCGCTTCCGGAGGAGCATCTACCGTGAAGCAATCGAAGAATTTGAGCTGATTGAGCCGCCGCCCGGGATGCCCCAGTTCATGCGGTTTTTTCAGAAGGGAATCGTAATCCGCACAGATGAGCTGCAGCTGTCGCTGGGAAGTCAGCTGCAGCCGGAAGAAATAAGGTTTGTCTTTGCGACGCTTTTGAAGGCCTTGATCCGGTAGGCCGGGAGCTTAGGATTTCGCTTTTTCTTTCTCGCCGACGTCTGCCAAGTATTCCTCGACACCCATCATGCCAGACTCCTTCCCACGCTGAACGAAACGAACCATCTGCTTGATTAACGCCTCTTCTTCGACTTGCTCTGTAATGAACCACTGCAGCATCACCGCAGTCGCGTGATCTCTCTCTGCGACCGCGAGCTCGTAGAGTTGGTGAATCGAAGAGCTCACCTTACGTTCGCTTGCTTGAGCAGCGACAACTGCCTCTACAGGCGCCGGGAAAGTGCTCTGCGGTGCGGGCAGTGAAGGAATTTTCACCTGGCCGTCACGATCAAGAACGAACTTGATCAATCGATGCGCGTGATCGCGTTCTTCAGTCGATTGCTTAAAAAAGAATTTCGCCAGCTGCGGGAGATCCTCTAGCGTGAAATAGCACCCGATCGCGTCGTAGCTGAGCGATGCCTCATATTCCATCCCAATCTGAGCATTGAGCGCGGCAAGTACTTTTTCTTTAAGCTGCATAATGATTGATCCTTTCTGAGGGCACCTTCCTAGCTGAAAATCGCGTCTGTGTAACGGCGCCTCTTTGGGAAGCACACTTAACAGAAAGCTGTAACTCAGGACGTTCGATCAGCCTCGCGAGAGAGTCGAAGAATCGATAACAAATCGATACTTCACGTCGCTCTTCAACATCCGCTCGTATGCTTCGTTGATCTTCTGAATCGGAATCAGTTCGATATCCGAGACGATGTTGTGCTCGCCGCAGAAATCGAGCATCTCTTGAGTCTCTTTAATCCCTCCGATGAGAGAACCGGCGATGCTCCGACGGCGGAATATCAGGTTCATTACACTCGGCGAGGGATGCGGATGCTCAGGCGCGCCAACGAGACACATTGTCGAATCTCGCTTGAGTAGTTCTGTAAAGGCGTCCAGATTGTGAGACGCGGCAACAGTATTGAGAATGAAGTCGAAGCTCCCAACGTGTTTTTTCATCTCATCAGGATTCTTGGAGATCACAACCTCATCGGCGCCGAGGCGCTTTGCGTCCTGAGCTTTTCCCGGTGAAGTCGTAAAGAGAACGGTCTTCGCTCCGAAGGCATGGGAGAACTTTACACCCATGTGACCGAGTCCTCCGAGTCCGACGATTCCAACCTTCTGCCCTTTCGTCACTCCCCAATGCTTGAGCGGAGAGTAAGTCGTGATCCCGGCGCAAAGCAGAGGAGCAACCGCCGCAAGGTCCAAGTTCGACGGGATGCGGAGGACAAATTTCTCATCGACCACGATGTTGCTGCTGTAACCGCCATACGTCACCTTTCCCGGAAGATGTTTATCGGGACTATTATAGGTGAGTACCATCCCGCCAGTGTCGCACAACTGCTCGAGACCCTCGCGGCAGCTTTGGCAGTCCTGACATGAGTCCACCATACAGCCGACACCTGCCAGATCACCGACCTTGAAGGTGGTAACTTTTGGACCAACTGCAGAGACTCGCCCAACGATCTCGTGTACCGTTCGGACGGCACGCTCTTTTTCACCGATC